>JANNDQ010000036.1:0-3150 GCA_031387965.1 Chamaesiphon sp. OTE_75_metabat_567 | reverse complement strand
CCTGCTCAGAGTTTTCAAAAACTTGGTTTCGGTGGGATCGATCGCACGGAAGGAGGTTTAGTTTTACACGCTACTCTAGATGATACAGACTTCCCGATCGATACTGACCAAAAACGTAAGTATGGTGCGCTCAAGAGCCAGAGTCCGTTTGGCTTAGTGATTAGTGGTGGTAGAAATCTCCCTGGGCCGCTGACGATCGCCAGCGATCAGGCAATCTATACCCAGGGGGATTACAATACATTTGGGTATGTCAATATTAGTAATATAGGTGCCAAGCAACCTGCGGCGATCTTAGCCGATACGATTACTGTGTTGTCTAATTCTTGTATGAGTGGCGGAACTAGCACAACGATCAGTGGGGCAGGGAGTCAGACTGATAACTTCCTCCGAGGGCAGATAAATTGTATGTTCAACGATAGCAGAGCTGGACGCACAAACAGCACGACTAATGGTCAAGCTCGAAAGGCTACTCCAACCTCTGTATATGCCGCCTTTGCAAGTAATAATGAAGCCAGTTGTCGGAATTTAGGAGCTACTGAAGATGCTGCCTATTGTACTAACCGAAATGCTCGAACCAATACAGATACGACTTTTAGGAGTGCAAAGATCAGATACTTCAGCGGCGGTTTTCACAACTATACGCGAATGCTCGAACAGTGGACAGTAGATGCAGGGGGGGTTAAAGTACCATTCACCTATCGAGGTTCGATGGTCAATTTAGGTTTACCCCAGGAATTTAATGGGTTGACAGTATGGGAGAATGTATATCATATGCCCGATCGAGATTGGGGTTTCGACTTATCGTTCAACTCTTTTGATAAGTTACCACCATTGACTCCGCGCGTGGTTTACCTCAAGCAGGATGTCTTCAAGAGATCTTATAATTAACCTCTTGTCAACAGTTTAGACACTGCCCAACAGTCTAAAGCAATCATTATCCGCTAACTGAATTTCAGCTAGTTCTAATCCGATAAAATCTATACCCAAAGCCTAAAGCCTAAAGCCTCAAAAAGATGTTGACAGAAATCGCCCAAAAAACTCGACTAGCTGCCCAACATTTAGCCAGTCTTTCGGCTGCTGCTAGGAATAACGCGATCGAATCAGTTGCTAAATCTTTAGAACTTCATACAGACGAAATTATCGCGGCAAATATCGCCGATTGTCGAGCGGCTGAAGTTGAGATTGTCCCAGCCTTATATGCCAGATTAAAACTAGATGCTACTAAATTAACGGGTGCAATCTTAGGTGTGCGAGATGTGGGCAAATTAGCCGATCCAGTGGGTCAAGTTCAGATTCATAGAGAACTTGATGCTGGTTTGGTGATGCAGCGTGTGAGCTGTCCTGTGGGGGTTCTGGGCGTGATTTTCGAGGCGCGTCCTGATGCAGTGATTCAGATTGCTAGTTTAGCTATTAAATCAGGTAATGGAGTAATTTTAAAAGGTGGACGGGAAGCGATCGAGTCTTGTACTGTCTTAGTAAAAGCGATCAAAGCTGGATTAGCTCAGTCGGAAGTTAACCCTGACGTAATTCAGATCTTGACGACTCGATCGGAAACTACCGAACTCCTCAAGTTAGATCGCTATGTCGATCTAATTATTCCCCGTGGTTCTAATGAATTTGTCAAATATGTTCAGGACAATACTCGGATTCCTGTCCTTGGACATGCAGATGGGATCTGTCATTTATATGTTGATTGTGACGCAGATTTTGACCAAGCGATCGCCATCGCGATCGACTCTAAAACTCAGTATCCTGCTGCCTGTAATGCGATCGAAACTCTGTTAGTTCACTCATCAATTGCCCACGAATTCATCCCCCTAATTATTAGTAAATTACAAGCGCATGGGGTCGAAATTAGATTAGACGAACTTGGACACCAAATCTTAGCAAATCAACTCGATCTAAGTGTCAATTTAGCAATTGCCACCGATTGGTCAACCGAATACAGCGATCTGATTCTTGCGATTAAAATAGTCTCTGATTTAGATTCAGCAATTACCCATATTAATACTTACGGTTCCCGTCATACTGATTGCATTGTCACTGAAAATTTTAGCACTGCCAAAATATTTATCGATCGAGTAGATGCCGCAAATGTATTTCACAATTGTTCGACGCGATTTTCCGATGGTTTTCGCTATGGTTTTGGAGCGGAAGTCGGCATCAGCACCCAGAAAATGCCCCCCCGTGGGCCAGTTGGATTAGAAGGATTAGTTACTTATAAATATCAGGTAACTGGTGACGGACATATTGCAGCTACCTATACAGGCGATCGTCCCAAGCCGTTTACACACAAGGATTTATAGTTTATTTGACTACGGCTCTTCCGCCAATAGTTGCTGCGTTTGTTGGGTTATCCCCTGACGGAGATGCTGCGCTAGTGCTACGCGCAACCCAACCTACTACTCTCTAGGCATATAACAATTGATTCATAATTTCATCAGCCATCAGTGCGTTTACCAGAATGCCGATCCGTTGAGCGACTTCATGGGAGTCTTTCTGAGGCACAACGATAATCCCGAAATGCTGTTTCTCCTCTTCCAAGTACTGAAGATGTAATCGCTCGAAATCAACTCGGTTATGGGTTAGCAAACATCGCTCTAAGGAAGTTGCGAACTCAAGTTGCTCACTGTCAGTTTTCCCTAAAGTTACTTGTTCAGGAACGGTCGTCACATCAAAACCACGAGACCGCAACAGCGTTGCAACTAACTTAGACATGTCCTCATCTGTGTAGAGAGCTGCAAAGATACTCATAGAGTGTTCAATGTAGCTTTTACAGCGGGATGAATCAGTTCACGAGGAACTTGGTTTCTTTCAATATGTTCATTAATTTCTTCCTGATGATCCAGGTAGAAACTCAACGCATCAAATATCTGTGCCAATGTTAAGTGAGGTAAATGATTTGGGATTTCTTCTGGCATGGTGCCTAATCTCCACAAACCGACAATGGCACGTACAGATGTGCGTGTCCCTGCAATAATTGGCTCTCCACCCAAAATTTCAGAGTTCTGGGTCACATAGCGTGAAAACGTTGCAGCAGACATAAAACAAGCTTTTCCATAATTCTATGATCACTCCTAATTTTACCAATAAAAAGGGGTCGATACGTTGCAGCAGACATAAAACAAGCTTTTCCATAATTCTATGATC
>JANNDQ010000013.1:0-2005 GCA_031387965.1 Chamaesiphon sp. OTE_75_metabat_567 | reverse complement strand
AAGATGGAAGACAACATTATTTTGACACCCAGATTTGTTTAATATGTGCAAGAATACACCACAACCTTTACCTACTCTTCTTTTGAAGTAACTATTTCTTTTGTCACTCTATTGTCACTTTTGTCACGTTGAAAGGGCTGGGTGGGCACTGCCCACCAGCTAGGCTTTAGGCAACATTCTACTCTTTGGCAATTTCTAAAGTTTGGGCGATCGCTTGGTCGAAATTGGTGACGAGTTTGATTGATAATGGCAATAGACCTGATAGGAGATCGCGATCGTGCTCTAAGACTCGCCAGATGATCGTAAAGTCTCGATCGTGCGGTAAATATTGAATCACCTGTTGAAAACTATCGATCTCACTTCCCACTAAATTAACAAGCAGAACATCAATACTTGACTGAGTTCGCTCTCGTTCATACACACCCAAACGTTCGAGCGCAATCTTAATCTCTTCACTACAAGTAGGATCGACCACAATACACTGAGCTACCTGACCCCCACCCTGAGCGATACCATCCAACATCGCTAGGGCTAAACCGTTACCACTACAGAGAATACTGATATTCCCAACACTGGTAAACAATGGAGATAGAGATCCCAATCGATTACGGGCGACATCGACAGTTTGCCATGATTGTAAGTTAGGATGTCTGCCCAAGGCGTGATGATTTACACTAATCTTGCCATCGAGTGCCATCACAGCACCATTGCGATCGATCCCCAGCGGATTGATTTCTACCAAGTCCAAATCCTGAGATTTCATCAACAGATACATCTTCTCGATAATCTCGCTCACAGCCAGCATTAGATCGCCGTGGAGTCCCATTTTGAGCGCCAGCCGTCGCGCATAAAAAGAGGAAAACTCGTCATAGACAACCACTTGCTGAATCTGATTCAAGATCGCCTTAATATTCATCCCGCCATCTGTCGATCCCAGTAAAACCGGACGACAGGCTAATCTATCGATCACGATTGCCAGATAAAATTCCTGACTGGTATTGTACTTAGCCTCAGCTAACAGCACTTTCGGATATTCACCCAGAATCGGCAAATTGAAGATCGTTCGTGCTGCCGCGATCGCATCAATGGTATTCTCAACAAACCGAATCCCCCCAGCTTTACCCCGATTGCCGACGCTCACCTGGGACTTTAAAACAATCGGATAGGGAATCCGTAATGCCTTAATATCAGTTGGTCGATCGATCCGTTGAGATGGCAACACCGGAATTTCTACCTCTCGAAATAATTCTTTTGCTTGGTACTCTAGTAAATCCATGAGGGGCGTGTGGAGATTGTGGAGAGAAGTAATGCCTGGGCTTTAGACTTTAAGTTTTGGGCTTTAGGGAGATCTTTAGCGGAGTTAGGTTATGGACAAACTACCTATCCATAATCCATACTCAAGCAGACGAAAACAGTATTAAAAAAGATTTTGCTTGTGCAAATGAAAATTACCTAAAACCTAAAGCCTAAAGCCTAAGACCTAAAGCCTAATCCTTCACTGGAGCTTCTACTTTAAACTCCCCAGTCGGACTAATTGTAACTTTACCACCAGTAGCTCTGATTCCGGCGATCGCGCGTTTAATTGCCACATCATCTACAGCCGCACCCAATACCATATTCCAAGCATCAAATTGAGCTTGTTTACTATTAGGGTTACGGGCGAGATAGTTAGCAGTATTTTGAGATACCTTAGCAACTCGTTGACCCTCTTCAGTAGGGGATTGACTAGCCCAGTTTGCCGCAATTTCCATCGACTTGCGCGCATCAGGTACTTTGCCCAGAAATATTAACTCGTCTACTGCCTTGAGTCTCCAGACATAGTAACCGCGATCGGGCACCTTTGGCGTAAAAGACTTCAAACCACGATCCATCAGGGCAACTGATCGATCTGGATCTCCAGCATAGAGTGAACCAGTAGTCGAGAGATAGTAATAAGCATAGAGGAAGCGGGGGTCGCGATCGAGCATCGCATCAAAATATTCCATCGCTGCTCCGAACCCAGCCT
>JANNDQ010000002.1:0-5805 GCA_031387965.1 Chamaesiphon sp. OTE_75_metabat_567 | reverse complement strand
GAATCCCGAAAGGCTGGTAGGCGGGATAAATGGATAGGTGGCGATATTCAGAATCGAACCAGGTAACATACGAAAAGTTAATGCAGCGGTAGGCTGAAGTTTAATTTCTACACAGTACATAGGTTATGCCTGCAAAATATTATCGACAAATTGACTGGAATAATCCTGTAATTTACTGAGTGCAGCATCACCAATCCAACGTTCAAAGTGGGGAAGTTGAATACAGTCGCCTGTGTCGGTGGGGAAACGAGCAAGGCGAATGAAGTCTGCAATCGCAGTTTCTGGACTAGTAACTGAGGGAGAAATAATTGGACGCTTGCCTCTAGGTACAAGATATCGATCAACTACTATTAATGGCATATTGGTTTCTGGTGCTTCCGCGATCGCAATCCCCTTAGGATTTCCCGAACCAATCCGAGGAAGTGCATCCAAGAAGGCATAAGCAACAGAAGAAAAATCTCGATCTGTGATACTTAGTGCATGGTTGGAAATAGGATAGAGAATCCCTGGCTGGTTATATTGACGTTTGAAGGGCATGGGCTTCTCTTCCTTCTTCGCCATATCGTTTGCGAGGATTGATGGATGCATTGCTCTTTGCTTTTCGACTGGATAGATATCTTGAACGGCAACGCCACCACCATGTGTTACACGACCAATTAGGGTCTTTTTGCCTGCAATTAGTCCACCATAAGTCGCGCAGATCGGACAAGTTGGCAGGGCGCAAGTACCTGGGATACCGCAATTTTGCTTGTCTCCTAGCAGTATCCCACTCTTGACAGGTGCCCAAATCTAGCAACGTCTTTCGACACCGCGCCTTTTGGTTGGAGAAATGTAACATTTTTCGATCGATCGACCATCTTTAGTTGTTAGTTTGACGATCTCAACTAAATTAACATTTACTTGTACTTCATGCCCTAGATAAAGCTCCTGAGAGCCTTCTAGAATGGCATAAATATCAAAATGCATCCGAGGATTTTGTGTGTCTTCAGGTATTCCAGTAGCCATTAGGATTTTTCTCCGGTAGTTTTTAGTTGACGAACCAATTCAGGAAAGCGAGTGTATAGAGATAGTTTGAGTTGATAAGTTAACTCTTTCCAATCTTTTTCTTGGAGATAAATATCTTGTTGTGCAAAATAGGTATATGCTCTCGGAATGTCATCAGCGTAAAGATTCAGCCAGATTTTGCCATCTTCTCCTGTTTCTTCTCGATCTGTTAAACCAATATCTGCAAGTAAATCTTTTGTTTGGCTATAAATGAAATCATTATCTGTGTTATGCCAGAGTCTGGCTCTAACACTCGTCTTATTTTCATCACCAAGAGTTGCAAAATAGCAGAAGATGATAGCATCATCTACTTTTTCAATTAATTTACTTACTTCACGTTTGGCATCATCTAAATTCATTAGCTTTCTTGCCGTACCCTCCAAAGATTCGGCGAATGCATAGGTTAGACCCGTTAAAGCAGCAACATCTTGATAAAGCTTGGCTCGTTTGACTATTTGAGAGTTTGAACCCATAAAATCTCCTTGTAAGTTAATATCCGATCGAATCGCATTCCAATAAAGAGTACGAACCTTTTCCAGTTCCAAATTATTTGAAATGTTGGCAGTCTTGGTAAGCGTGTAATCAGCCAAGTAGGGTAAATCCTGTTGGACATAACGAATTGCTTCTCCTAATGTAGTGTTGATATCTTTACCGACAGCGATGATCGATTGATCGTAGCTTTCCATCAATCCTTTAATAAAAATCAGATGTCTGCCAGCTAATTGAATTGATCGACTTCCCTGTATTACTAAGGAGAAGTTAAAATCCGAGAGAACCTCAACAGGAAATATCTCAGCAACTTTTGCTAAAGCGTATTGCACTTGACCCAATTTTTGCGAAGCTAGATCGCCACCTTGCGTTTTGTCTGAAGCCAACACGATGTATTTACCCGCACTCAAATGCATCTCTTTTGTTGTTAACATACGGAGATAATCTTTAAATTTCAATCTAGCCGATATGTCATCACCAATCGGTTCAAGTCTCAAGATAATACTTTCATCAGTTACTTTTAGTGGCGAAGCAAATGCTAATGCCGAGCAAGATGCACAAATATGTGGTCTACCTTCACTAGATGCCGATTGACGACGTTGTTCGGGACGCTCGAAGATAAACCGTAATACTTTCCATTCAGCAGTTTTGGGATCGATCGCAATCCCACAGGAATAGCAAAATTCTTTATTGTCATCTCCAGCAGATCTCCCTGCCGTTAACGTAGGTTGCTCTGTTAATAGTGGTGGTGGTATGGGAGCAAATCGATCATTTCCCATTTCCATGAGCCGATACATTTCTGCAATGCATTTAGTGAAAATATCTCCGCGAGTTCCATTAATTTGATCTGTTGCGGTCTTGGTGAAGTTTTTAGCGATCGCGCCAATTGCCTCAAATCGATCTGGATTTTGTTGTCGATCTAGTTCGATGAACTTAAATGGATCGCCTTCTGACTGTTTCAAGTAATCTATTTTTTGTTGAATGGATTCTGTTGTAAAAATATAATTTCTAGCTAGTTTGCCTTGTTGCTTCTGTAACTTATTTGATTCAGCTTTGGATAGTCCTGATTCAGCAAGCCTTGTGTGAATAGATCGTCTCTCCGTATCGATATCATATTGCTCCTTTAACAATTTACCAAAAAGATTTTGAAAATCCTCTTGATATTTTTTAGCTTCCTTCAGTTGCATTTTCTGGGCATCTTCAAGTTGCTTAGTTTTAGATTGGGTATCTCTTTCATTAAGATCGTCATTTTCAAGATTTGCTTGTAAGCCTGTTATTTTTATGTGTCGATCGTGCTGTCTTCTTTTTGCCTCTCGCCAGACGCTAAAATATAAGGCTGCTAACACATTTGCCTGTCCTCGATTTAAGATTGGAATCTCTAAGGTACTAAATCCTCTACCAGATAAAGTAACTGAGTTGAGCATCGAAATAAAAGTTTGGGTTAATCCAGGAAGTTGCAGTCTGGGTAATCCATAGACAGAGAATGCAACATCATTGATAAATCTCTCCCACAAGGTTGGAAAATCTGAACTTAACTGACTAGGTATAAAAACTCGAACGTGTCGATCGCTTTCTTCCAATACAATAATCTGATGAACCTTTTGCAGATATTCTAGAAATCGATCGATAGCACTCTCGATCGCTAATCTTGCCTGAAGTTCTCCTGGTAAGGAAGATTTAAACAGAATCGCAATCTTGCCAATTGTCTGAGCTTGATAACTAACTTCTGCACCTTCAAAGGTTATATCTAAATTCTTCACAAGGTTCTGCGGACGTGAGATGTTGAGCGTTCTTTTCAATTGAGGACAGTCGAATGTGGTCGCAATGGCTAAGGCGATTGCTTTTACTTCTGGGGTTGCCGTTAGACTATCTATTAATATCTTGGCAATTGCTTCTGGTAAAACGTTTGCGGCTAAAGTACCGACCAGAATTTTCAAATCTATAATGCGATCGGACAAATGACTACTCATAGTTGTAATTGAGTAAAGTTTTTAAGCAGGGGATGAACTCACTGGAATTCATCCCCTGAATTTTTACAGGTTAATTTTCTAGATCGGCATAGCTGACAACCTCCCCCTCAGAATTAACTACTGGTGACAATAGTAGATCTTGGATTTGTTGTTGCAGTTTCTCGATTTGGTGAAAAATATCGTCAGGGTTATAGCTCATATCGATCTCCTAAAATTAAGAACATGACAAACTTGCCTGGGTAACGTGACTGAATGGTAAAATAGTAGTAACTACACAGCTAAGAGCCATCCAGCAATTTTTGCCCAGGTTGGTTATTAGCTTATCATAAAATTTGAGGTCATAGCTATAATTGAAATTAGATAATAACGCTTCTGGTATGATAGGATTTTATGTGAAGCTTTCTTAATCCCTCTGGGACTGAAAAATAGCAATTGTAGAAATATATGCTCTTTGCAAACTTCATTTAGTAATCCCTATAAGGGACATCCTACTTTTATATACTTAACAACTGCCGCTAGTGCTGGCGGTTTTTTTATGTGGTGGCGCAGGTGATCATTTCTCATTTGTACGTAATTTATTTCGGTACATCCATAATCGCGCCTATAATTGAAAGTGTCAAGCTTATGTACTCTCAAAGTGTACGTACAAAATTAATCAACTATGGGTCGTCGTGGACAGTCCATCACACTATCAGTTTCCGATCGAGACAAAGAGCAACTCGAAGCCTTTGCCTTGGAATTTGGCATGACTTGGGGTGACAAACCCAATATTTCCAAGTTTCTTAAAGCGATCGCCGATCGCCAACTCACGATCGCTGCCAATCATGATTGGACTCAAGAGCGAATTAATGCACTGAATCAATCCCGTCTTGCCTTAGTAGATTTGGGGAAAACTGCTGAAGCTAACGCGATCGCCCAGATCCTGCTAGAGCGCACTGAGCTGAAGATCCCACTTCGTAAAGAGTTGGACTTATTTGTAGAGAAACAATCACCTAACTGGCGCACCCAGATCGATCGATACATAAAGCGTCAGCAGCCATTTAGACTGTCCTATCAAGATGCCGCAGAGCAAATTTGGACATATACCGTTTGCTTTGCCGAAATTGTCGCTCGTGACGATCGAGAGTATTTAGATTGTTGGTGCCAAGAAAATAATAATGGCGATATCCCAGAACTACAGCATAATTGGTCACTGAGGCTCGATCGGATTACCGATGCGGCTATCGTCTCGATCGAACAATCTTGGAAAAACGGTTTAGAAACAATCCCCGTCGAAATTCACTTTTTTGATGGATTGGCGCATGGATACAAAAGCAAAAAAAATCGGGACGAGGTAAATGAGTGGTTGGATGAACATACTAAAAGAGTAGTGCGATCGGTTAGCTCTCCGTTTTGGTTCAAGCGAGAAATATTTCGCTATGGCAAAGACTGTGAGGTAATCTCTCCGCAAATAATGCGAGATGCGATGGTTCTAGAAATTAAGACAATGCAGCAACGGTATCAACAGTAATAGCAGTAAATTGTTGGCAGAAAATAAAACTCGCTACTCAGGATAGCGCTAATAATCGATCGCACAATCTCAGCGGAAGACTACTTCGATGTCATAATAGGCAATGTAAAGTTGTCAGCCAAGGGAAACGTAACTCATGAGTACTCAATCACCAATTCCGGTAGTCGTCAATGGTGCTGGGGGAAAAATGGGTCTAGAAGTAATTAAAGCCGTTGCAAATGCCCCTGATATGGTGCTGCTGGGAGCGATCGATCGCAATCCCAAATTTCAGGGTGAAGATATCGGAGAGATTGCTGGCTGTGGCGCATTAGAGATACCTGTGATGAACGATATGCAGGCAATCCTGGCAATGGCATCTCAAGAGAAACAGCCTGCCGTGATGGTCGATTTTACCCATCCTGATAGTATCTACGAAAATGTCCGATCGGCGATCGCTTATGGAGTTCGTCCAGTAGTGGGGACGACAGGATTGAGCACTACCCAGATTCAAGAACTCGCTGAATTTGCCGACAAAGCAAGTACTGGCTGCTTGATTATCCCCAATTTCTCGATCGGGGTGATCCTAATGCAGCAAGCGGCAATTCAAGCTGCCAAATTTTTTGAGCACGTCGAAATCATCGAACTCCACCATAACCAAAAAGCTGACGCACCCAGCGGTACCGCGATCCAAACTGCTCAATTACTCGGCGAACTAGGTAAAACATTCAATCCCCCCAGCGTCACCGAATCTGAAAAAATTGCGGGTGCCAGAGGTTGTATCGCTGATGAAAATATCCGCATCCATAGTGTCCG
>JANNDQ010000805.1:0-1550 GCA_031387965.1 Chamaesiphon sp. OTE_75_metabat_567 | reverse complement strand
ACTCACACTCGATCGCACCCGCGCTGAAGGGATCGAGTTTTCCGCACGTACCCGGATGAGCGGTACTGATTTCCCCGATGGGATCGAAGTCCGCAAAGGCGCGATCGATGCCATTCGCGGCTTCGTCCGCTCGCGTGGTGGTGAGATTCCCCCAGCATTTGACGAAGCTTACGAGCGCGTCTCCAAACTCGGCGGTACCCCCTTGGGCATCTGTCAAAATGGGGACTTATATGGCGTAATTTATCTCAAAGATATCGTTAAACCCGGACTTAAAGAAAGATTCGACCAACTCCGCCGCATGGGTGTCCGCACCATCATGCTCACAGGCGACAACCGGATTACCGCCTCCGTGATCGCTCAAGAAGCAGGCGTCGATGACTTCATCGCCGAAGCCACCCCCGAAGACAAAATCGACGTAATCAAGCGCGAACAGTCCCAAGGCAAACTAGTTGCCATGACTGGCGATGGCACCAACGACGCACCCGCACTCGCCCAAGCCAACGTCGGTGTAGCAATGAACTCCGGTACCCAAGCCGCCAAAGAAGCCGCAAACATGGTCGATCTCGACTCCGATCCCACCAAATTAATCGATTTAGTCGCAATTGGAAAACAACTCCTCATCACCCGTGGAGCCTTAACCACATTCTCGATCGCCAATGACATCGCCAAATACTTCGCAATCATCCCCACGATCTTTGCCGCCGCTGGCATCGGTCCACTAAACGTAATGGGATTAAAGAGTCCCCAATCAGCCATTCTATCCGCGCTAATTTACAACGCCCTAATCATTCCCGCTTTAATTCCACTAGCCCTCAACGGCGTTAAATTTCGACCACTAACTGCCGATCAATTACTCCAGCGGAATATTTTAATCTACGGACTAGGCGGCATCATCGCCCCATTTATCGCGATTAAAATCATTGACGTACTACTTCCTATTTCCTAATCATTTTAGAATCTATGATTTCCGAAAATTTAGCTACAATCTGGCAAGCATGGAGTCGTCGCAAATATCCAACTTATTTGTTCCTGGGGCTATGTTTTAACTTGGCGATCGTCTCAGCCGCATTCGCCACCACAGGCGATGCCTTCTCCCGTCCCCAGATCTATGCTTTAGGTTTATTGGGGATTGGCACGATCGCGCTTTCTATCTATTTATTCGTCGTTATGTTTCAACCAGAACGATTTTAATTAATTAGGGTTGAGTGTGTTGGGTTTCGCCTCGCTCTAACCAATCTACATATCTTTGGTTGGGTGTGTTGGGTTTCATTCTTCAACCCAACCTACAGATCTATCTATTCGTCGCCATGTTCCAACCAGAACGATTTTAATTAACATCAGATCTGTAGGTGATGCGTAGATCCATACCCCACCCAACCTCCCCTTGGAAAGGGGAGGAGCTAAGTTATCGTTTACATCATTCAATTTTGGTGTGAAAATCCACCCACAGATCGATTCCCCGGCCGGAGGTAATGCGTTGGCGAAGCCTCTCGAAGAGAAGCGCGAGTCGCTTCACACAAATATGACCTTTTGGAGGGGGTCTGGGGGAG
>JANNDQ010000181.1:0-3709 GCA_031387965.1 Chamaesiphon sp. OTE_75_metabat_567 | reverse complement strand
TATTTTTATTGAAAAGAAGTTTAAATTAAAACCTTTATGTTGGATGCGATCGCATTGTATTGTAGATCATCATCAAAACTCAGGATTGCCTTGACTACTTGGAGCGATTGCAGCTAAAGCATCATTGTAAGTATATATATCGACACCACCTACTTTTGTAAGCTCAAGCCCTGCTAGTCTTGCTTTGTTAAAACCTTGAAAATCTCTAAGTACTATTTTAGTTGTCGTGTCATCAAGGATGCCTCTATTGTCAAAACAAATGCTGGCTCCACCAGTCCATGTTAAAGAATTTGTTACAGCACCCATTGGTGCAGGTAATGTAGTATCATCTTTGATGATTCCGATATTTGGTGGCAAATCTAAATCGAATTGTGATGCCATTTGCCAGCCATTAGTGCCACCTGTAGTTATTACTTTGCAATTACCTGCGTACTCGACAACAAAATTACGCGCTACCTCATCTGGATACTCAGCAAATGTTTCAAATTTAGGTCGGATGCGATAGGCTTTACCACTAGAGATTGCTTTCGATCGAATCAAGCTCAATTGACTCTTGAACTGCAACGATCCATCGCGGAGTGGTTTATTAAATGATAGAAATGAAGGTGCTGCAATTGCCATGAGGATGCCAGCAACCATCACAGTTACGATCATTTCGATCAAGGTAAAACCTTGAGAGTTGGATTTAGGTGGTCGAATCGCCACAATCGATGACTCCTCAAATAAAGATAAAATTTAGAATTGTCGTTCGTACTGGTGTTGGTAGACTAGACCAAATTCATTATCGATCGCGCAGTCTTAACTCCCAGCTTTATTAATATGCCCAGATTGCGAGGAGAAGTTATCGATCGATCATTTTATTTCGATGCTATTTTTGAGAGGTCAAGTGGTCGCTCGATCAAGACAGTACAAAATAAGATCTTAATGTCTCAATTTTCAATCTAGGGTGACTCTTGTCACTCAGTAGTTGTACTGAAATAACATTAATGATTGAAATATATATCGGTAAATTTACAGTCGATCGTAGCCAAGGATCGATCGCGAGTACAATTATCTTGGAACAAGAAGAACAAAGTTTGAAATGATCGAGCTAACTACCACTAGTGAATATCGGTGTCGAGCTAATCTCGATCTCTACAGTTCCCCTGCCTGCGAGGGATTAGCGACGCAAGCGGCAAAGCATCGTCAGCTGCGGGTTGAGTCGCTGACTCCGACAGAGCAAGCGATTCGGGTGAGGTTGTGTGAGGATGACTATCCCGCTTGGTTGAAACTCACGGATATCGAACAACTAGAATTAGCTCCAGATAAATATCAAGCGGTTGCAGTTGAGCGAGACGCGATTGCGGCTAGAATCCCTGAAATTATTGCTTTTGCTCAATCTGCGATGAGCGTACCAAATCGTTACTTATGGGGTGGTACAGTGGCACCTGACTATGATTGTTCGGGTTTAATGCAGGCTGCCTTTCAGTCTCAGGGGATTTGGTTGCCGCGTGACTCTTACCAGCAGGAAGCCTTCACACTGCATATTCCAGTTGCAGAAATGTTACCTGGAGATCTGATTTTCTTTGGGACACCGGAAAAAACTGATCACGTTGCCCTGCATTTGGGTGACTTGCTATATATCCACAGTTCGGGCATCCAGATGGGTAGAAATGGGATTGGGATCGATACTTTGACAAATCAAACAGAAGATCCAGTCAGCTCTGGTTACTATGCTAAATTACTTTGCTGCGGGCGCGTGATGACAAGCTATAACTCTAAACTTTAGGTACAGATTGTTCGATTTATGGCAGTTTAGGAGCTGAAAGGATTAGAATCAGTGGCATAGCCTCTCCACTGGAGAATCGCATGAGCAAAAATCGGACTCTAAATAAGTACTACGGGCAGGGATGATGACCAATGATGATAAGCTGCAAACACCTGCGACATTATCCGATCGAGAGATAGAAATAATTGAACTGGTAACGATTGGATTGACAAATGAAGAGATTGCCGATCGATTGGAAATCAGCAAACGCACTGTAGATAATCATGTCAGCAATATTCTCAAAAAAGCTGGCGATGGTGTCGATAACCGAGTGACGCTCGTCAGGTGGGCACTGCAATGGGGTAAAGTCTGCCTGGATGACATTAATTGTTGTGCGTTACCAGTTAGGGAATAGTCTAAGAGGGTGTTTGAAAAGTCAAATTTGTTACGCATGAACCCCAGAAAATCCCCCTGTCTTGTCGTTTTCTTATTCGGGGGGAACCCCCGAATAAAAACGCCGCTAAATCCCCCTTAAAAAGGGGGACTTTGACTCTTACCCCCCTGCTTGGTGCAACACATGCGGAGGAAACCTCCGCGTGATTGCATCCGCTTTTTAAGGGGGCTGGGGGGATTAATCTATACTTTTCAAACAGCCTGTAAAGCCTCTCCCTGCTGTAAAATCAAAAGACGTACTGAGTAATAATCGGTTCTTAATATATAGAAATACTTATGGATTTTAATACTTTAGTTACTCAGCTAAATGCTGGGGCGATCCTGCCTGAAGGCATCGTAGTGATTACACTGCTGACTGTGCTGATTGGAGACTTAATTTTTGGTCGAAGTGCGGCGCGTAATTTATCCTATATCGCGGTGGGCGGCTTGCTGGTGTCGATCGCAGCGCTAGTATTGCAGTGGGACAATCCTACTCCAATCTCTTTTATTGGTGCTTTTAGTAGCGATCCTCTCAGTGTGGTGTTTCGAGCGATTATTGTGCTTGCTGCGGCGGTGACAATCTTGATGTCGATTAGTTATATCGAGCAAACTGGCACGGCTTTGGCTGAGTTTGTGATGATTCTCTTGACAGCGACTTTGGGGGGAATGTTGCTCTCTGGGGCAAACGAGCTGGTGACAATTTTTGTGTCGCTGGAAACCTTGAGTATCTCATCCTATCTGATGACTGGCTACATGAAGCGCGATCCGCGATCGAATGAAGCAGCTCTCAAGTATCTATTAATTGGCGCATCCAGTTCGGCGGTATTTCTATATGGAATCTCACTGCTGTATGGATTATCTGGTGGCGAAACGACATTACCAGAAATCGCCACGGGAATCGCTGGTGCTAGTGGCAATTTATCGCTGGGATTAATTGTCTCGCTCGTATTTGTGATTGCTGGAATTGCGTTTAAGATTTCGGCGGTGCCTTTTCACCAGTGGACTCCTGATGTGTATGAAGGTTCGCCAACTCCCGTAGTTGCCTTTCTCTCTGTCGGATCTAAAGCAGCTGGATTTGCTCTAGCAATTCGACTCCTTGTAACAGCCTTCCCGCTAGTAATGGAAGAATGGCATTTTGTCTTTACCGCTCTTGCTGTACTGAGTATGGTATTGGGAAATATCGTAGCGCTGGCACAGACGAGTATGAAGCGGATGCTAGCATATTCTTCGATCGCTCAAGCCGGATTTGTGATGATTGGGATGGTAATCGGCACTGAGACTGGCTATGCCAGTATGGTGTTTTACCTGTTTGTTTACCTGTTTATGAACTTGGGTGCATTTACCTGTGTAATCCTATTTGCCCTGCGGACAGGTACCGATCGAATTAGCGATTATGCTGGGTTATATCAAAAAGATCCCTTCCTCACTCTCGCACTAAGTATTTGTCTCTTGTCACTGGGTGGAATTCCGCCGCTGGCTGGGTTCTTTGGTAAAATCTACATCTTTTGGGCTGGCTGGAAGGCTGGTGCT
>JANNDQ010000721.1:0-1691 GCA_031387965.1 Chamaesiphon sp. OTE_75_metabat_567 | reverse complement strand
GGTAAAGTTAACTTTAGTCCGCCCAATTGCTTGGGTAAGTTGAGCCAGGAGTGTCTTTTTGGGCGGCTGAGCAGACATTTAGGAGCTGGGATTGAGGTGTTTGAGTCGGGGCGATTCCCGCAGAATATATCTATGTTAGCTTACGCCGATCGATCTATTGGATTTATGTTGTTTGCTGTATCAATCGCCATGCTGGTTAAGACACAAACCCGACTTTTTGGAAAAGTCGGGTTTGTCACAGCACTAGATTTTTTGTCCTAAATCTCCTATTTTCCAGCCGTCGTCAGACGAGGCTGAATCATCCCGAATCCGCCGTGATTGCGGCGATATACGACGTTGATTTCTCCTGTTTCAACACTGCGATACATGTAGAAATCGTGATCGACTAGTTGCAGTTGGGCTACTGCTTCTTCGATCGTCAATGCCGACATCGCAAAATATTTAGTCCGCACTACTTCTGCTGGTAATGTTGCCGATCGATTGTCAGCGAGATTATAATCCAGTAATTCTAAATCTAATTCCTCTCCCAGCTCTTTCGATAAATCTGTCCGATCTTTCTTGGTAAAGTTGCGTTCTTTGTATTTACGTAACTGGCGAGATATCTTATCAGCTACTAAGTCAATACTTGCATACAAATGTTCACTTGCTTCTTCGGCTCGGATGGTTGCGCCGTTTGCATAGATGGTAACTTCAGCTACTTGTGCTGCGGCAATTCGCGGATTTTTGGCAATTGATAGATTGACATCTACACCAGTGGTAATGTTCTCAAAATGGCTAACTGCTTTGGTGATTTTCTGATTTACGTAGTCACGGATCGCATCGGTAATCTCGATGTTCTTACTCTGGAGCACAAGCTTCATAAGCATCTCCTACTATTTATGGTATTATGTTTGGAGCTGAGATAGGCAGAAAAATTGTGGGAATCTATTGTTTCCCTCTGTAGCGAATTTTACTCACTATACTGACTAGATCTATCGGACTGCTCTACAATTTTTAGAGTCAGGTTTTGAAACGATGATCGAGCGATTGATAATGTAACTACCTCACCTATTCGTGACTAACTATACGTTAACATCTTATTTCCCGATCGGAACATTATTTCGCGCTATTGGTTAAGATACTTTGCACTCTGTGATATTCATTTACATCTCACAGATTGACTAAGTAGCTGCCGTGAAGAAAATAGCCTGTCTCAGTTATATTTACTGTTTTCTAGCTCACAATCTTGCCAGTCAATACTCATTTAACCCCGATATGACGATAGCAATAGTTCGTGTACCCGCCACCACCGCCAATCTGGGCGCAGGCTTTGACTGTATTGGTGCTGCCTTGAGCTTATACAATGAGTTTACCTTCACCCCGATCGAGACTGAGAGTCTGGTGATCGCGGTGCGAGGATTAGAAGCAGCTAGGGTCACTACTGACGCTAGCAATCTTGCCTATCAAGCTTTCTTGAAATTTTACGCTCAGATCGATCGCACCCCGCCAGTGATTCAATTGGAGATTAAGCTGGGTGTGCCTTTGGCGAGAGGCTTGGGGAGTTCTGCCACAGCTATCGTCGGCGGCTTATTAGGTGCCAATGCTCTCGCGGGCAACCCGCTCTCACCAGGGGAAATCATGGATCTGGCGATCAAAATGGAGGGACACCCTGATAATGTGGTACCAGCGTTGATTGGTGGCTGTCGGTTGGC
>JANNDQ010000171.1:0-7902 GCA_031387965.1 Chamaesiphon sp. OTE_75_metabat_567 | reverse complement strand
TCGACCTCACACACTAGATCGCTGGGTGCTGGCGCTCCAGCTAGTCGAGTAAAGAGAATCTGCTCGACGATCGATCTGGGGAGCGAGAGATCTTGACGATCTGGAGTTGGGGTATCTACAATTAACTTGAGATATAGCCAGAACTTTTGAGTCAATGTGTGTAGCCTGGTGATCGATCGGTCACTAGAATCCAGCATCTCCAGTGTTTCTGGCAAGCTCAATCGTTCGACATTTTGCTTGAGGTAATCGATATTATCGGAGATACTGCTCAAAGGAACATTGAATTCATTCGGAAAACCGACAGCCAAATCTAAGCGAATTTCATTTAAATTATTAGCTAAGGACTGAATATTATTACGCTGAAGTTTAGACAAAGATTGAATTCGATCGTATTGTTTTTTGATCCGCAGCATGGAGTTGACTCTAGCACGCAGCTCCAGACCATTAACAGGTTTATTGATAAAGTCCGTAGCACCTGCGGCTAGACACCGAGCTAAATCCTCTTTCCCTGATAGTGCTGTCACCATAATAATTGGGACATTATGCCATTTAGACATCAATTTGATCCGCTTACATACCTCAATCCCATCCAGCCCTGGCATCATCACATCCAGCAAGATCAGATCGGGGTCGAATTTATCTAGTGAGGCGATCGCATCGGCTCCACAATTAGCATAGTGCAACTGATAAGTTTCGCTCGGCAGCAGCGCCTCGATTACGTCAAAGTTATCTGGCTCATCGTCAACAATTAGGATCGAATAAGTACTCATCGGGATTAATTGCTTATATTTTCTCTATCATGCCCATTGCCATACCCAAATTAACTCCAATTTTGAGGGCATTCTAGAGAAAGCATCCTCTGCAAAAATATATGCTCAAGCCTATTCCATTCTCAACGCCGATCGAGCGAGAATCAATCTTACGAGAAATTACTCACAAGATTCGTCAATCATTGGAGCTGTCGATCGTCTTCGAGACGGCAGTAGCTAAGATTCATGGGTTGATACAAAGTGATCGAGTGGGGATTTGCAAATTCCAGTCTGATTTCAATTTTGATGAGGGTAAATTTGTCGCCGAAGCTGTGACGACTGGATTTGCACCGATGTTGGAATCAACAATCTACCTTGCTGGTATTGGTGAATGCTTCGCTGGGCACGATCGGCACAGTAGTATTAGCGCAGTAGCAGATACTTACACGCCTGGGCTGCAAGACTCCCAGACTAAGATTTTAGGAAGGTTTCAGGTTCAGTCAGCTTTAATTGTGCCATTGTTCAACGGCCCAATCTTGTGGGGATTGTTGTGTATCCAGCAGTGTGCGGCACCGCGACGATGGCATGAGGGCGAGATCGAATCGATTGAGCAGATTGCCGAACAAATCGGGATTGCCATTCAGCAAGTCACTCTCTATGAGAAGGTTCAATTAGAACTCCAGATTAGATGGCAAGCCGAAGCCGCAATCGCCCTCCAACTGCGCCAGCAGCAAGCGCTGGGATCGATCGCCGAGCAAATTCGCAATTCATTGACAGTAGCAGAAATTCTAGCAACAGCAACTAGTCAAGTGAAGGAATTGATCGGGGTCGATCGGGCAAGTATTGTTCGGTTATGGCCAGATGGTAAAATTCAATCTGTCGAAGAAGCTGTCTCACCAGAATATCCAAGTATGCTGGGAATGTCCTGGAATAATCAGAAATTTCAGGCGGCAGGACTTGAATTCTATCTCCAGGGCTTACCTCGAACGGTATTTGATGTACTCAACGATCCCTTATCTTTTAATTGGCGGAAGGATCTTCAGCTTGCCCAAGTCAAGTCCAAAATTGTGGCACCAATTGTACTACCAGCTGGAACTAATGAAACTAACTGTTGGGTAAGTCCTAGTGGCGATCTGCAACTGTGGGGACTACTGATCGTCGATACTTGCAGTGCTCACCGTCAGTGGCTAGATAGCGAAGCAAAATTACTCCAGCAGATTGCTAATCAACTCGCGATTGGGATTCAGCAGGCAAATCTATTTGAGCAGTTACAGGCAGAACTGGCAGAACGTAAACAAGCCGAAACCCAATTGCGCGAACGCAATCAAGAACTAGCACAATCCAATCAAGAACTAGCCCGCGCCACCCGCCTCAAGGATGAGTTTCTCGCCAGCATGAGCCACGAGCTACGCACCCCGCTCAATGCGATTCTGGGTATGTCTGAAGCCCTACAGGAGACACGCTTTGGCACGCTGACCGATCGCCAGCGCAACTCGATTATGACGATCGACAAAAGCGGTAGACATCTCCTCTCGCTGATTAATGACATTCTCGATCTCTCGAAGATTGCCGCTAACAAGTTCAATCTCGAATTAACAGATGTCTCGATTCAATCCCTGTGCCAAAATAGTCTGTTATTTATCAAAGAACTTGCCCACAAGCGGCAAATTCAGCTAAATACTCAACTGCCCGACTACCTCAAACAGCTCAATATTCGCGTAGACGATCTCCGTTGTCGTCAAGTTCTGATCAATTTACTCAGTAATGCAGTCAAATTCACGCCGGAAGGGGGACGTGTCACGCTGGACGTGCGGGTAGTGGAGCAGCAACCGCAGCCGCAAATCGTGTTCTCAATTATCGATACTGGAATTGGGATTGCTGCCGAAAATATTCACAATCTATTTCAGTCATTCGTCCAAATTGACAGCAGCCTCAATCGTCAGTATGCCGGGACGGGGCTGGGATTAGCACTAGTCAAACAGATTGTCGAATTACACGGCGGCAGTGTTTCAGTCGAGAGTGAAGTAAATCGAGGCAGCTGTTTTGCGGTGTCGCTGCCATTTAATTCGAGTGCCAGGACGGTGATATCGGGATCATTATCCCCGCTCACCGCAGATCCTGATGAAACTCCCACCATCAGACCCAAAGCATCGATTTTGATCGTCGAAGATAACGATGCCAATCTGGAAACGATGACAGGCTATCTCAAAAGTCGCGGCTATCATCTGATTGAGGCTAGAAATGGACACCAAGCGATTTCAATTCTGGATCGAGCCACGAGCGATTGTCCTGATGTTATTCTGATGGACATTCAGATGCCCAGGATGGACGGGTTTGAGGCGACGCGGCGGATTCGGCAGCTGCCTCACTGTGCAACGATTCCGATTATCGCCTTGACAGCTCTGGCGATGCCGAGCGATCGTCAAAAATGCCTCGATGCTGGCGCAAATCACTACGTCACTAAGCCCGTCAAGCTCGGTCAACTAGTGCTGACGATCGAATCACTACTACACGGCAATTAACTACCAATAACCTCAGCGGTTGGGACGAATTCTTGGGCGGGAAGGGAGTACCACCTTTGCTACTTCAAACTTAACCTCTTGACCAGTCGATTAAACCGAGACATAGATGTATGCCTATGCTCATTATTTTGCACTTACTTTGTAACGTAAAATACATCTAGCAAAATCATAATTTACTATCTATTTTGACTAGTAATGCGATAAGATCTCAACAAATTAAGATTTCAAATTACCCACTAATGAATAAGCAGATCAAATTTGGCATCGGCGTGACAGCAACGATCCTAGGTGGTTTGGCGATCGGCCATCATCAACAGCTAATCCAATCGACTGCCATGAATCTGGGCAGCGCTCCCGCAGTTGCTCAAGCCCAAGCGCTCAAGATTGTCTTTCCGACTAGATCATCAGCAGGAACAACCGATCTACCAACCAAGGCAAAAGCTGTCACCGACTTTCTTACTAAAGAATTGCAACAGCCAGTCGAAGCAGTGTTCGGTGATGACACTGCCGCTGTAGAAGCATTGCGAGCTAATCGGGCTGATGTAGCCTTCTTGAGCAGTCGTCCGGCAATTAAAGCAAAACAGCTTGCTAATGCCACCATGTATCTGGCAGAAGTCCGTGCTAATTATTCCGGTGGGCACACCTATAAATCAATTTTTGTAGTGCCCAAGAACAGTCCACTGAAATCTGGTAAGGGCGAAGCCACGCTCAAGCAGCTTCAGGGCAAGAAGATCGTCTTTACCTCCGCCACTTCTGGATCGGGATTTATTTTCCCTGTCGGCGAGCTAGTCCAGATGAAATTAGTCCCAGATCGAGATCGGTTGACTGGTTTCTTTGGGCAGGTAACTTATGGTGGTGGCTATGACAAAGCCCTCCAGTCAGTATTGAAAGGTCAATCAGATGTCGCCGCCGTGTCTGAGTATACCCTTGGCGCTCCTTACATCACTCCGGCTGAAGCTAGCACTTTGCGGGTACTGTACAGCATTTCTGGTGTACCTGCGCATGGGATCTCAATTAAGGATAGCGTTCCAGTAGCAAAACGCAAGCAGATCGTCGCTGCCATGCTGAAATTAAACCAGCCCGCAAACAATCAACTGTTGAGAGATCTCTACAATTCCACTGAGCTGGTAGAAGTGGATCATGAGAAGCACTTAAAACCGATGAGAGATGCGTCGGCGCGTGCCGGGATGCAGCCCTAACTTTTGAGGGTGAATCTGATTCAGATTCACCCTGAATAATTCTAGGCTAATTTAAGTTCGGCAAAAAATTAAGTGAGTGCAATCGAGAAACGAATAAAAAATAGTCATCTTGCTCCAGCGATCTGCTGTCGGCAGGTAGTAAGTCGGGCAAAAGTTGGCAATCGTCCAATTTTGGATGGGATCGACTGCAAAATCAGCCAAGGCGAATTCGTCGCAATTCTTGGGTTGAATGGTGCAGGCAAATCTAGTCTACTGCGATCGATCGCCGGATTATTGCCAATTCGATCGGGCGATATCTTTGTTGATGAGATTGCCGTAACTCCTAGTACCCTCAAACAAGCCCGTCAACCGCTAGCAATGTTGTTTCAAGGGGGTGGACTCATTCCCCAGCTTTCCGCCCTCGACAACGTGCTTTGTGGTAAACTCGGCGCGTTTTCGGGCTGGCAGACATTAACAGGATTTCCAGTCACTCAGCGACAGATTGCGCTCGAATTACTCGACAGGTTGGGGATGGGCGAATTTGCACATCAGCCCACCCGCCAACTGAGTGGGGGGCAGCAACAGCGAGTTGCGATTGCGAGAGCCTTAATCCGCTCCCCGCAGATTTTGCTCGCCGACGAGCCAGTGACTGGCTTGGATATTCTGGCGATTCAACAGGTGATGCAAACCTTGTCGCAGCTCCATCGATCTGGGATGACGGTGGTGACGGTTCTGCACGATCTGGCTTTGGCACATGCTTATGCTCAGACGGCGATCATTGTCGATCGCGGTCGCGTAGTCTATCATGGTGTCAGTCAAAATCTCGATCTACAATTTCAGCAATTAGTTAAAAATTAGGTACTTGGGCACAATTAAGTCTCGGAGCGTCAAAATATTAATTTTTCTCGCGGTTATTGCTATTTATAGCTGGGCATGGAATGGTTTAAAGCTAGATTTGCGATCGCTCCGAGATAGTGGCGGCTACATTACTGATTTTATTTCCCGCCTATTTCCCCCAGATTTATCAATTTTAGATGTCGCTTGGGCACGCTTATTAGAAACAATTCAAATGTCACTGTGGGGTACAACAATTGGGGCAATCATGTCACTACCAGTTGCCATATTATCGGCAAATAATTTAGCACCTTGGTGGGTGCGGTGGGCTGCTAATTTCTTTCAAAATGCCGTTCGCTCAGTTCCGTCAATTATCTTGGGCTTGATTTTTGTCGCTGCGACAGGGTTGGGCGCACCCGCTGGCACCCTAGCCTTGGGTATCTATACGATCGGCTATCTGGGTAAATTCTACCAGACAGCGATCGAATCTGTCGATCGCTATTCACTTGAAGCCCTCCAAGTCAGCGGCGCTTCTTGGTTGCAGATTGCCCAATATGGAGTGATGCCCCAAGTATTGCCGTTACTATTTGGTTATACCGTCTACATGTTTGAATATAATATCCGCGCTGCTTCAGTACTCGGCGTTGTCGGTGCGGGCGGAATCGGCTTTGAGCTGGTTAATTATATTCGGGGATTTGAATACAATAAAGCCACAACAATGATGCTAGTCTTGCTAGTCGTCATAATTTTTATTGATCTAGTTAGTAATCAATTACGTCGTCAATTAGAGCGAAAGTGATCATCTCATCTAACTCGCGTAAGTCACACTTGCCACAATTTCATTTAACCACGCATCTTGTCCGATCGCCGTCGCAATTGCTAATCCGGCTGAAGCATTGGCAAGGAAGCTTTTTTCGGTAGACTTGTAGTTGATATGATTAGCGATCGACCAAATAAAAATAGAAAATCCAAAGACAATTAATAGGGTAATTACAACTGTCAGAGATAAAATCTGACTATCAGCTTGACTCGCATCAGCAACCCAAATTTTTGACCAATGGGAGGCAATTTTCCAGACGAAAACTCTACACACACAGCACAGATATCCACCAATAAAATAAGCGATGATTCCAGGGATACATTCCATAAGTTAGAAATTGGTTGTAAGGCATGAGACTGCTGGTGAATTAGCAACCTAACGTCGATAAATTTAGCTTAGGATTATTATTCCCAATTTATCCTTGATTATCGCCATCGATCTCGCTCTAGATCGTAGATAGCTTTTTCCCAATGCCAATCAGCCGATTTGTCTGGATATCTGAGCTGAGACTGCTGAATTAGCCGATCGGCGGTATTCCGATTGCCACCTAATAGTTTGACTAGTTTCCGCTCCAGCTGGCGGTGCTGTGGTCGAATTATACGGCTAGTGGTGCTATTAGTGCGTTTTCTACCTCGATCGAACTGGTGACGTTGTTGCCAAGCAAAAAACAGTAGACACAATCCTAAAATAATTGCGATTCCAGCACCAGTCATAACAGTTTAATTTTTGATTTTTAAAATTTAAAATTCTAATGGCATAGACAACATAACCGATAATTGATACGTTTTCAATCAGTGGAAACACTTACGCATGAGGATTTAAGCTTTAGGTTTTAGGTTTCATGCTCGTTGGCGTAATAGCCTCTCCTTGGAGAATCGAGGCGAAATTCTTAATGCTAGTTCTATTGGATAAAAATTTGTAGGGTGTGTTATCCCGTAGGGTAACGCACCTCGATCGAATAAATCTCACGAATCATTTATGATTTAGATATGGTGAATCTCCGTCTTGCCACTATTGACGATTTAGACTTACTCCGACGTTGGGATGAGGAACCGCACGTAGTTGCAGCAGATCCCAACGATGATTGGGGGTGGGAGGTGGAACTCGCCCGCGATCCTGACTGGCGGGAGCAACTAATCGCCCAAATCGCTGATCGAGCAATCGGGTTTATCCAGATTATCGATCCTGCGCTAGAAGATAGTCACTATTGGGGCGAGATCGAGCCGAACCTCCGCGCCATTGACATCTGGATTGGATCAGAGGCGGATTTGGGTAAGGGTTATGGGACGCAAATGATGAAGTTAGCGATCGAGCGATGTTTTGCCGATCCTGCTGTGACAGCCATTCTCATCGATCCGCTAGCGAGTAATACTCGCTCCCACCGTTTCTACGAGCGGCTGGGGTTCCGATTTGTTGAGCCGAGACGGTTTGGTGATGATGACTGCTTTGTCTATCGCTTGAATCGATGCCACAAAGCGGACGAGTTAAAAATGTAGGGTGGGCAATGTCTTGATTCGCTCAATCTGGAGGAAACCTCCAGAGCGCGAATCGCTGCCCACCATTTAGATCATAGTATGAGAACAGTTATTTATTTGGCCAGATATTTTGCCAGAATGGAGTATTTGTTTCAGGTTTAGCTTTAATAAAAGACAGATCGATCTTACTATTGATATCGCGAATACTCCAGCCAGTGAGATTAGCGAGATTACTAGCTTCTTTCTCTAACCGTGGGCGGAGTGCCTGCTGATATTTCTTGCCAGCATCACAATTAGCAGCACCTTTAAAGGGGTGATTCATCA
>JANNDQ010000677.1:0-1979 GCA_031387965.1 Chamaesiphon sp. OTE_75_metabat_567 | reverse complement strand
CATCATCATCGCATAACCTTTATCCGTGCCTTGCTCCTGCTGGGCAATCTGCTGCGCTCGCCACATGAATTGGAAGAGTGTTGCGCTTTTATTGGGGTTTGGTTGCTTATTCATCATCAGTTATTTAAGATTTTGTGGGTGTGAAGTGCGTCCCATCATCAGCACGTATAGCTAAAATTGAAAATATATTTATTATTTATTTGCAAAAAAATACCAGATTGCAGAGTCGTGTCTACATTGAGCGGCTCTCACCAACCAGATCGTGTTTGATTCGATCGTTAACTGTATGACATCGTATTTATATATTTCCCACAATTTAGGTAAGAATTATCATCGATCTTAGTTACAGATAGATTCCAACTTTTTGTTGAGACAGATATACTGCAAACAGTTAAATATTAGACTTCGCAGATCGAGAAGCACGGGAGACAGATCCCCGACTTCTCGAAGAAGTCGGGGATCTAGCCTAATTCTGAGAAGTCCAGCTTCTAGGCGTTCTTACTATAACCGCCGATCCCAAACTCCGACAGGGGAAACAGGCACTGTTTCCCTGTCGGAGTTCGCCAGCCTAGTAATTCCGTTTAAATATATCCTGTTGGAGATAAATTACCCGAGGTGCTAGAGGTGGCATAGCGGCAAAAGCGTTAAATTTGGTGTCGAAATTAAAATTCCGCACGGGAATATTGTAGTAAGTACCACCACCAATGTAATTCCCACTATATTCCAATGGAGTACCTAAACTCACGAATGACCCACTGTAGTTAAAGTACTGACTCGCGCTCCAGTCTTCTAACATCCGCATGTAGTTGTTGAGACCACCACTATATACGTTCCCAGTCCCAAAGCCACGGCCAACACCAAGATTGCCATTGCTACGTCTCGTGTAGGACAAGAATGCTGCATTTACAGCCGTTGGACCAGTAACGGGATAGTAAAGTACAGGTGCGGCAGTATTTACAGATCCAGTCGCAGTTCTGGGTAATCCACAGTTGAGCTGACCAGCAGGTACTAATAAATCATTCCTACGAGCGACCGGAGTAACAGTAACAGCATCTGTAGAACTAAGACTTACACATTGATTAGATAAAGCCGTAATCGTATCGCCGATAATCGAAGCAGGTAGACGATCTGGATCGGGAGTATTAGGCCCTGCGCCTGGCTGAGTCGATCTGTTGTTGTTGAAATCACCTTGAACGTAGATAGATTGGTCTGTGACAAGGGTCAGTGGTGCGGGTAAATAGTTACCACCATTAAAAGCAAAACCAAAGGGACTCTGATAGGTGTTGCCATTGCGATACTTGCGTGGATAGTCCAGAGTAACGGTAGTACCCGTGCTGGGATCGATATAATTCGATCCATCAGCATTTTTCTTGAGGATGGGATTGGCTGAATCGGTGGAAACATCGGTAGCTGCGGAGATCGCCCCATCACCATTGAGATCGTCATTAACTGTGGCATAAAGGACGAGACCCCCTTCTGTCCGATCGATAGCTCCCAATCCTAAGTATTCCAGCGTACCCACGGGTTTAGTTGGATCTGCGGCTGCTCGATCGAATGCCAAACCATTGGTGAGGTTGCTGGCAGGAATAGTACCACTGCCAAAAGCGGTGTCTTTTAGCGCATTGCTAGTGCTGTATGCGGTAGTTAGAACGTTGTCTGTAGCCTCTACATACAAGCCATCCCGATTCCACACCGATAAACTAGCAATATTCGTTTGCAGCATGGTAATCCACCGTCGTTCGCGACCATCATAGAAGCCACTACCGCGATAATTATAATTATTGGCATCGGCTGGCGGACCAGGTGGATTTTGAGCTGTCTCGATGCGTTGAATCGGAGCAGGGAGGAACCAACCCTCTCTCAGTGCTGCGATCCCATTTGGCGATACGCCTAAAAGAGCGTCTTTAACGCCTTGGGAGAGGGCTGGTCCAGTGATAGTATTAATCAGCCGAGAAAATTCACCTCTAAATGTTATCAAC
>JANNDQ010000661.1:0-1834 GCA_031387965.1 Chamaesiphon sp. OTE_75_metabat_567 | reverse complement strand
GGGACATCAAGACTAAAAAATTCGGGACTAGATGGCTGGTATGATTGCTGATAGGCGATTTTGATTAATCGACGATTAGCACCTAAATATAAAAATATCTATGAAAATCTTATTTGTCGCCGCAGAAGCTGCACCGATTGCCAAAGTCGGGGGGATGGCTGATGTCGTCGGCGCGCTGCCCAAGTTCCTGCGTAAAATGGGACATGACGTGCGAATTTTCATGCCCTATTATGGCTCATTGGTGGGGAAATTAGATATTCCCTATGAGCCTGTGTGGAATGGCTACGCGATGTTCAATCACTTTGCTGTATATGAGACAGTGTTGCCAGGTACAGATGTGCCGCTGTACTTATTTGGACATCCCGTTTTCGATCCGCAGCGGATTTATGGTGGCGAAGATGAGGACTGGCGATTTACATTTTTTGCTAATGGCGCGGCGGAGTTCTGCTGGAATTATTGGAAGCCAAATGTGCTCCACTGCCATGATTGGCATACTGGAATGTTGCCCGTTTGGATGCACCAAGATCCCGATATTAGTACAATCTTCACGATCCATAATTTAGCGTATCAAGGGCCGTGGCGATGGTATCTGGAAAAAATCACCTGGTGCCCGTGGTACATGCAAGGACATAATACGATGGCGGCGGCGGTGCAATTTGCCGATCGAGTTAATACAGTTTCGCCTACTTATGCCGCTCAGATCAAGACGATCGAGTATGGTGAGAAGATTGAGGGCTTGTTATCGTTTATTAGCGAGCGATTGTCAGGAATTGTCAATGGGATCGATACCGAGGTATACGATCCGGCAAATGATAAAGCTCTAGTTAAAACCTACACTACCAAAACGATCGCAGATCGCAGCGCAAATAAAGTCGCTCTGCAAAAAGAAATCGGCTTAACGATCGATCCTGATGTCTTTACAGTCGGCATGGTATCGCGCTTGGTAGAGCAGAAAGGACTGGATTTGATGCTCCAAACACTCGATCGATTTCTTGCTTACACCAATGCTCAGTTTATCATCTTGGGTACTGGCGATCGCCAATATGAGAACCAATTGTGGGAACTAGCCTCTCGCTATCCTGGCAGAATGGCAACTTACCTGATGTACAACGAATCCCTGTCACGGCGGATTTATGCTGGCTCGGATGCTTTCCTGATGCCTAGTCGGTTTGAACCTTGCGGCATCTCGCAAATGTTAGCCATGCGTTATGGCTGTGTGCCAATTGTCCGCCGCACAGGTGGCTTAGTAGATACCGTCACTCACCACGATCCGCAGAATCAAAAGGGTACAGGCTATTGCTTCGATCGATACGAAGCCCTAGATCTCTATACTTGTATGGTACGCGCCTGGGAAAGCTTTAACTACAAACCCCAATGGCAAGCTCTCCAGCAACGCGGCATGGAGACTGACTTTAGCTGGGATAAGTCAGCAAAGGCGTACGATGCTCTCTATCAATCGGTGATTACTGGATAAGCATGTTAGTTAGGACACAAACCCGACTTTTTGGAAAAGCGGCGTTTTTATTCTCCTGTCTTGTCTCGCTTCCATGGTCGGGAAACCCGACCGGAGCGAGCCGGTGGGGGTGTGGCTCCCCCAAGGGGGGTCCCCCCTTTTTGGCTTTTTTTTATTGGGGGGCAACCCCCTAATAAAAACGCCGCCGAATAAAAAAACGACAAGACAGTCGGGTTTGTAGCGGCACTAGTCTTACTGTTTGTCGATAGGCTTAATCAATCAATCAAACCTGCTTCTCTTGCCTTTTTCAATGTCAATACTCTCAAGTTGACATTATCATTATAAACTTCCAACACATCTTGCAACTTTGTCCAATAATGG
>JANNDQ010000160.1:0-7130 GCA_031387965.1 Chamaesiphon sp. OTE_75_metabat_567 | reverse complement strand
GACTTATGATCAGCTCAATTGTCGATCGAATCAACTGGCAGATCGCTTACACAAACTGGGCGTAGCTGCCGATGTGCTGGTAGGGATTTTGATGGAACGATCGATCGATCTGATGGTGGGATTACTAGGAATATTGAAAGCTGGCGGGGCTTATTTGCCGCTAGATCCGACTTATCCACCCGCCCGATTGAGCTATATGTTGGCTGATGCGGGTGTAGATATCTTGTTGACAGAATCAGAGTTGAGATCAACTGTGCCCGCAGATTTAGCTCAGATTATTTGGATGGATCTAGATCGGCAGGTAATCGAGAATTATAGTTCAGAAAATATTGATCGCGGTGGCTGTGCAGCGAACTTGGCTTATGTGATCTATACTTCTGGTTCGACAGGACAACCTAAGGGAGTTGCGATCGAACATCGCAATGTCGTCAATTTCCTATGTTCCATGCGGGATGCTCCAGGACTGGAGCCAGCAGACACTTTGACGGCAATTACGACTATTTCTTTTGATATTGCCGCCCTCGAACTATACTTACCATTAATTATTGGCGCGAAAGTTATTGTTAGCCCCCGTGAAATCGCGACCGATCCTACTCGGCTATTGTCTGAGCTGCGAGAGTCCCAGACTACAGTGCTGCAAGCAACACCAGCCACTTGGCAACTGCTCCTAGCTGGTGGGTGGGATGCGAATTATCCGCTCAAAGTATTGTGTGGTGGTGAAGCTTTACCTGCTCAACTCGCCCAGCAAATTTTAGCAACTGGCAGCGAGTTGTGGAATCTTTATGGCCCAACCGAAACAACGATTTGGTCTACACTTTACCACGTCAGTGGAGATCGGCAGGTAGTCAGATCAGGACAGGCACTAGTCCCAATCGGACGATCGATCGCCAACACCCAAGTTTACATCCTCAATCAGCAGCTGCAACCAGTGCCCATCGGGGTGGCTGGAGAGCTGCACGTCGGTGGAGCTGGAGTAGCCAGAGGCTATCTCAACCAGCCAGAATTGACGGCAGCGAAGTTTATTCCCAACCCCTTTTCAACCGACACATCGGCACGCCTCTATAAAACAGGCGATCTTGCCCGCTACTCGATCGATGGCACGATCGAATTTCTAGGTCGAATCGACGATCTAGTCAAAATTCGCGGCTTCCGAATCGAGCTTGGTGAAATCGAAACAGCCCTCTCACACCACCCAATGGTGAGCCAAGTTGTAGTAGTTGCCAGGGCAATTAACCCAGATCATCAGAGTCTAATCGCTTACTTTGTGCCGCATCAGAATTGTACTCCCACGACTAATGAATTTCGCAGCTTTCTGCGGGAGAGACTGCCGGAATACATGATTCCCTCTGTCTTTAGCTTGCTCGAAACCCTGCCCCTGACTGCGAATGGCAAGATCGATCGCCACAGGCTGCCTGCCCCCAATTTCACCAGCCCAGAACGGGAATTTATCCCGCCCAAGGATGGATTGGAACTACAGCTGACCAAAATCTGGGAGCGAGTGCTGGGGAGGCAGCCCATTAGCGTCAGTGAGAATTTCTTCAACTTAGGTGGAAACTCACTGCTGGCAGTGCAGTTGTTTGGAGAGATCGAAAGAACGTATCTTCAGAACCTGCCCCTAGCGACGCTATTCCATGCACCGACAATCGCACAACTAGCCACAATTCTCCGCGCAGATCGAGGCTCGACAACTTGGTCATCACTGGTGCCGATCGCATCTCGTGGCTCCAAACCGCCCTTATTTTGCGCTCATGCCGTCGGTGGTAATGTTTTGGACTATGTGTCCCTGGCGGTGCATTTAGGGGCGGAGCAACCGATTTATGGCTTACAGTCGCTCGGCTTGGATGGTGTGCAGACTCCGCTCGATCGAATCGAAGATATGGCGGCTCGGTATATTGAGGACATTAAAAGTGTGCAGCCGAATGGCCCCTATTTTCTGGTAGGTTATTCGTTTGGAGCATTCGTGGCATTTGAAATTGCTTGCCAACTCGAACGTCAGGGCGAAAAAATTGGTTTACTGGCGCTATTGGATAATGCCGCCCCGAACTTAATCCAGATTCGTCCATCTTGGTGGCAATCGCTCAGCATTCATCTGCGGAATCTCCAGCGGTTAGAGAGATCGGCACAGCTTAAATACATTATCGATCGAATCATATTCCGACTGATTTACCAAAAGAGAGAAAACAGCCACAAAGAATTTCTACTCGATCGATGGGCGATAAATTTACCGCCGGAATATCTAAAAGTTTTAGATGCTAACTTTCGAGCTGGTGAAAACTACAGGGGTAAATACTATCACGGGCGAGTTACGCTGTTTCGTTCCGATATTCAGCCATTAGCACAAACTTTACATCCAGATCTGGGTTGGAGTAGTTTGGTCGGTGGTGGTTTAGAGATTTATGATATTCGAGGACATCACACCAATATATTGACAGAGCCATCCGTGGGCGTTGTGGCAGAAAAGATTCGATCATTTCTGGCAGCAAATTAATACGGTATTAATTTACCCTTAGTCGGAATGGTCGGAATCGAACCGACGACCCCTGCTTCCCGAAAGCAGTAGCTTGAATCTCTCAATTACCTACGGGGTAATCGCTTCAGCTATTCGTAACAAGTGAGCAGGGTAAAAAACAGGGTAAGAGGTAGTTTCGGATCGGGCTTACTCTTCTAAATTCCCCTCTCCACTGAGGCGACGGATGATGATATCGATCTTCCCATTCAACTCAGTACCGAGATTGTCGATCTTGGAGTTTAAAGCTAGAATTTCCGATCTCATCTCTGATCGGCTTGCGGCAATCTCTTCATAGATCCGATCGAGTACGCTGGAAAATTCTTGGGGGGATATCTGGGTATATTCCAGTCTGTCTAACCTGCGGTTGACCCCACGCAATTCGCGGTTAACGCGATCGATGTCGTCTGGTTCTCTGGCTTGAGTCATGTTAACCTCATAGTAGTTATCTTTTGAACTTCGATCGCCCTGCTGATAACAGTCCATCGATCAAAATAGCCCTCGCCTTCACTGGTGGGGGCTATTCCGATTATATGGGTGCAAGTATCACTTTGGTATGAACTCCCTGGTGCGGAGGTATAGAACCAGGGTAGATTTAGACTTACTTGTTGCTCACGTCATCTTTTAATCTCGTAAAATATTGATCAAGAGCATTGAATTGAGTGAAATGATAGCTCTTTGTTAACTAATGAAGTATTAGCCATCGCAATCTCAGTCTTCCGTTAAGGTTCTCGATCGTTACTTTCATAGCAGGGTAAAAGTGTCATGTCTAAGCACCCCTAGCCACCCTTTGATTGTCAATAAGACAACGAAAAAGATGCCGTCAAAGTCGCTAAGACCTTGCCGAAACCCTTTTCTAATGCTGTACATTTCCCTAAGTCGGAATGGTCGGAATCGAACCGACGACCCCTGCTTCCCGAAAGCAGTGCGCTACCAAGCTGCGCTACATCCCGTATCCTGAAAATATGATACCTCGATTCTTCAAGGATAAGCTATTGCTAGACCAAACGCTCCGCTACCCCCAACGAGTAAAAAGAGCTATCAACTATTAACTATTAATTAATTTTTGGCGCTTGTAGCAACTCACCTAGAGCAACTGGGGTAGACTCTTTGTGGGCGTTGGCGTAGCCTCTCCCTTGGAGAATCGTCGGGACAGATTCACGTAGATGAGCTGTCATCGTGGTAGTTGTCGCATCATAGATCTGCGTCAGAAGTTTGGGGTAGAAACCCACACCGATGATCGGTACAAGCAGACAGGCGATGATAAATACCTCTCTGGGTTCGGCATCAATTAACTCTTCTTTTTCGACTAACTGTTTATTTTCGGCACCATAGAAGATTTCCCGCAGCATCGAGAGTAGATAGATGGGGGTGAGAACGACACCGATCGCCGCGATTAGCACCATGATCACTTTAAACTGAAGATTGTAGGCATCGCTAGTCGCAAAGCCAACGAATACCATCAGTTCGGCGACGAAGCCACTCATGCCTGGGAGGGCCAGAGAAGCCATCGAGCAGGCGATGAACATCGCGAAGATTTTCTTCATTTTTTGACCGACACCGCCCATTTCATCGAGCATCAGAGTGTGGGTGCGATCGTAAGTAGCCCCCACCAGGAAGAATAAACTCGCCCCAATTAAGCCGTGAGAAACCATTTGTAGGACGGCACCACTTAATCCCAAATCAGTAAAAGAGGCAATCCCAATCAGGACGAATCCCATGTGTGAAATTGAAGAATAGGCAATCTTGCGCTTGAGGTTGCGCTGGGCAAAAGAAGTCAAGGCTGCATAGACAATATTCACCACTCCCAGCACGATTAGCAGTGGTGCAAATGTCACATGTGCATCAGGTAGCATCCCTGCATTCATCCGAATTAGGGCATAGCCACCCATTTTCAGCAGTACTCCAGCCAGCAGCATGTGAACAGGTGCTGTCGCTTCACCGTGTGCGTCGGGGAGCCAAGTGTGAAGGGGAATAATCGGTAATTTCACCCCATAGGCAATCAACAACCCAGCATACATAAATAGCTGGAAGTTGTGAGTATAATCCTTGGCGGCGAGCGTCCGCATATCAAAGCTGACCGTATCACCGTAAAATGCCATCGCTAAGGCAGCTACAAGAATAAATAAGGAGCCGCCAGCAGTGTAAAGGATGAATTTAGTGGAAGCGTATAGTCGCTTCTTACCACCCCAAATTGATAGGAATAAGTAGACGGGTAGAAGTTCTAGCTCCCAGACGAGGAAAAATAGCAGCATATCCTGAACGGCAAACACAGCAATCTGTCCGCCGTACATCACCAACATCAGAAAATAAAATAGTTTTGGCTTGAAGGTAATCGGCCAAGCAGCTAAGATTGCTAAGGTACTTACAAACCCTGTTAGCAATACCAACGGCATTGACAGTCCATCTACACCAACTGACCACCGCAAGTCTAGTTGAGGAATCCAGCTGTAACTTTCGACCAATTGCAATTGGTCGGTGTGCATATCATAGTGGTTGGCAAACGTATAGACAATCAATATAAAATCAATCAAGCCGACAATCAGCGCATACCAGCGGACTGTACGACCGTTTTTATCGGGGATAATTGGAATCGCCAGGGAGGCGAGGACTGGAAATAAAATAATGGTGGTCAGCCATGGAAAGTTAGTCATAGGCAATGAAATCGGGGTGTACCCAATAGATTAATTAATATAGTTAGTGAAGATCGAACATTAGGCTGTTAACAGCTCTAACATTGGCTAGTTGTTAATCTAAAATATGATGGCAATAACTTAAAATCATAGACAGGTCGCTACTTTGAAGCGGCGGGTTTGCCTGTAGGTACTGATGATCAAGCCTTTCTCACACTATATGCGATCCCCAGATGTGGAGAGTGGGATCTAATAATTCCTTAACAAATTAGGACCGAGCTACTTGATGGGCAAACAACGAGTCAGAAATATTTTGACTCTACTGTGGATCTATCGACTAATCATCTGGAGTCACTAACAGTTCTAATTTAAAAATACTCTGATTCTAATCGCTAACCTGTACTTGTCCATCGACAACTCGAACGAAAAAAGTTTGTAATTTGACAGTCAAGTCATCTAAACAATCACCTGTTAAAAGACTAAAATTTTGCTTATAAATTGGAGATGCAACTTTGGGAATACCGTGACGATCGCCGACAATACCTCTAGACAAAACGTATGCTTTGCTGAATGGATCGTAGTTCTCGATCGCATACACATCGTTGCCTTCTCCTACCCTAAATACTGCAATCTGGCGATCATTGACTAGAGCGCAAACGCCTGTGTTTGGTAGGATTCGATCGAGAGGACAAATCGTTGTCCACTGTTGGGTTGTTGAATTAATTAATTCTGTTTGTGACATGAAATTTGTAACTTATTAATAAAAATACTGTCTAAATCATGGTTAGAATGATGAATAAATAAACTATGATTTTAGTGTCAAAACAATCATAGTCTATCATTCAATCACTTCAATTACAGTTGAGATAATTGCCGCTCATGCTCGAATACGGGACGTTTTTGTCCGCGTTCTTCGACTAACATGATATTCGGATCGGGCGCGCCGGTATTCACGAAGTGTTGGAAGCGTTGAAGTTTAGCGGGATCTTTGAGAGTGACATCCCATTCGCAGGCATATGTAGCCACTTGATGTGCCATCTCTGCTTCTAGTTCTGCGGCGATACCAAGGGAATCATTAATGATCACATCTTGGAGATATTCTATCCCGCCTTCGAGTTTGTTGAACCATGTCGCTGTCCGCTCTAGCCGATTAGCAGTGCGGATGTAGAACATCAGGAATCTGTCCACGTAGCGAATCAGGGTTTCTTTGTCCAAATCGGCGGCGAGGAGTTGCGCGTGTTGTGGTTTCATGCCGCCGTTACCGCAAACGTAGAGATTCCAGCCTTTTTCGGTGGCGATGATTCCAAAGTCTTTGCTTTGAGCTTCCGCACATTCGCGGGTACAGCCGGAGACTGCGGATTTGAACTTGTGGGGGGCGCGGAGTCCACGATAGCGGAGTTCTACCTCGATCGCCAGACTAACTGAATCCTGCACCCCAAAGCGACACCAGGTGCTACCCACACAGGATTTGACTGTGCGGAGAGCTTTGCCGTAAGCGTGTCCAGATTCAAAGCCAGCAGCCACGAGCCGCTGCCAGATTAGGGGCAATTGATCTACCCTTGCGCCGAGTAAGTCGATCCGCTGTGCGCCCGTAATCTTGGTGTAGAGTCCAAAATCTTTGGCGACTTGTCCGAGGATGATTAATTTCTCAGGGGTGATTTCGCCGCCAGGGATGCGGGGAATAACTGAGTAGGTGCCATCCCGCTGAATATTAGCGAGGAAGGAGTCGTTGGTATCTTGCAAGCCGACGTGAGGAGTGTCGAGAATTTGATCGTTCCAGGCGGAAGCGAGGATCGAACCGACGGCGGGTTTGCAAATTTCGCAGCCGCGTCCGGTACCATGTCGATCGAGTAGTTGTTGGAAACTGTGGATATCTTGCGATCGCACTAAGCTATATAATTCCTGACGGGAAAAGGCGAAGTGTTCGCAGATATGATTATTTACCGCGATGCCTGCTTTTTTGAGTTCGGCTTTGAGTAAGTCGGTGACGA
>JANNDQ010000574.1:0-3965 GCA_031387965.1 Chamaesiphon sp. OTE_75_metabat_567 | reverse complement strand
AAACTGAGGGTAAGTATCCACACCAATGTATTCAGCAGTTAGTTGAAGCCCAGGTAGCCCGAACTCCCGACGCGATCGCGGTAGTAGTTGAAGACCAACTACTCACCGATCGCGAATTAAATGTTCGTGCAAATCAAGTGGCTCACTATTTACAAGCGCAGGGAATCGGTGCGGATCGTTTTGTGGGACTTTATGTCGAAAGATCCCTATTAATGATGGTGGGATTATTCGGTATTCTTAAAGCTGGTGCTGCTTATGTGCCGATCGATCCATATCATCCACTCGATCGAGTCGAGTATGTGATCGACAATGCCGAAATTGAAATCATCCTTACCCAATCGCAATTAGTCGATCGTCTTCCGCCTCGTTCGCAATCATCAATCGATCTGATCTGTCTCGATACAGACTGGGAAAACATTTCCGTACAGCCTGTCTCAACACCGCTGATTAATATTACCCCAGACGATATTGCTTATTTAATCTATACCTCTGGTTCTACGGGTAAGCCCAAAGGTGTAGAAGCGCGGCATCGGGGTGTAGTAAATCTCATCACTGCCATGCAACGTCAACCAGGCATGATAGCCACAGATATTTTACTATCTGTCACGACATTATCTTTTGACATGGCAGTGCCGGAGATCTACTTGCCAATTACTGTCGGGGCAAAGTTGGTGCTAGTTAGTCGCGAAGATGCCATGGATGGCCAGAAATTAGCAGCAATGATCGATCGATTGGGCATCACCATCATGCAGGCTACCCCATCAACCTGGAGACTATTACTCGAATCTCAGTGGCAAGGTAGTCCAAATCTCAAGATCCTGACTGGTGCAGAACCGATTTCCGTTGACCTAGTAGCTAAATTATTACCAAAAAGCGCCTCTGTCTGGAATTTGTATGGACCAACAGAAACTACCGTTTGGTCAACAGTTTACCAAGTTAAAGATCATAGACAGCGGATCTCGATCGGCAAACCGATCGCCAATACCGAGATTTATATCTTAGATTCCCACTTACAACCAGTACCGATCGGCATCACTGGCGAACTATATATTGGCGGAGCTGGATTAGCCAGAGGCTATTGGCAACAACCCGATCTTACTGCCCAAAAATTTATCCCCCATCCCTTCCGCGACGATCCAGCAGCGCGAATTTACCGGACTGGAGACTTGGCGCGTTATTTACCAACTGGAGATATTGAGTGTTTGGGTCGGATCGATTTCCAAGTCAAACTGCGGGGCTTTAGAATCGAGTTGGGGGAGATCGAAGCTCAACTCTGTCAATATCCCGGCATCGCTCAAGCAATTGCGATTATTCGTGCAGACACGCAGGGAGATCGCCGCTTAGTATCCTACTTTATGCTGGATCGATCGACTGTCGATCCAGCGCCCACCATCAGACAGCTACGTGAATTTATCGCCAGTAAGTTACCCGGCTACATGGTTCCAGCCGCTTTTGTGTTGATCGATAGTTTTCCCCTCACCCCCAACGGCAAAATAGATCGTCGCGCTTTGCCTAGCTATGAGCATACCCGTCAACTAGATGACACTTTCGTCGCTTCCCAGAATGAAGTCGAACTGCAATTGACAAAAATGTGGGAGCAGGTGTTGGGGCTGAAACAGATCAGCATCAACGATAACTTTTTTGAATTAGGCGGTCATTCACTTTTAGCCGTGGGGCTAATCGCCGAGATCGACAGAGTATGGCACCAAAAACTTCCCCTAGCCACCTTTCTCTCGGCACCGACGATCTCTGCATTTGCCGACGTGCTGCGACAAGGACAGATCTCGAAAACTTGGTCATCACTAGTACCCATCACCCCAACTGGATCGAAACCTCCGTTATTTTGTGTCCATCCAGTTGGTGGGAATGTGCTGGAGTATTATCCCTTATCTAGTTATCTAGATCCTGAGCAGCCAATCTATGGCTTACAATCGATCGGCTTAGACGGTCAGCAGCAACCAGTAACCCAGATTGGAGCTATGGCCGCTGGGTATATTCGATCGATCCAAACTGTTCAGCCCGATGGCCCATATTTTCTAGTTGGTTATTCCTTTGGTGGCTTAGTAGCATTTGAGATTGCCTCCCAGCTCAAAAGTCAAGGATATCAGATCGGTTTATTGGCATTTATTGACAATCACTCACCTAAATTATCGGGTACTCGACCATCCTTATTGGCAACCGTGGGCATCCATCTGTACAATCTCCAGCAACTCGGAGTTGCTGACGGCATCAAGTACATCAAGGATCGGATTCAGCGGCGCACAATCTACCGCAATATTGAAAATCTGGAGAAACAATTTTTACTCGATCAATGGTCTGAATCTTTGCCGCCGGAATATTTACAGGTGCTAGAAGCCAATTTCCAAGCGGGTCAAGACTATGAGGGTAAGTTTTATCCTGGTAAGGTGACGCTATTTCGTTCCACTATTCAACCCGTAAACCAAGCTCTATCTCCCGACCTCGGTTGGGGGGAGCTAGCTGAGGATGTTGAGGTTTACAATCTACCTGGACATCACGGTAATTTATTGAAGGAACCGTATATTCAATTTCTTGGTCAAAAATTGAAATTGTGTTTAGAGCGAGCAAGTTGAATTTATACTTCAATCATCAAAATATGTGGTCCAGTCAAGGTTTCAACATACCCAACTAATTTAGTCGGGTATGTTTGACGGCTCGATCGAGGCGTGTTATTGTTATTTTTAACAAGTTGACGGATCTCTAAATCATCGCGACATCCCACCATGACCCAAGCAACCTTAAACAGCCCTCGAACTACTGCCGCCAAAGGACTCGCATGTAAAGAATGCGGAACCGAATACGAACTCAAAGCGACACACATTTGCGAACTGTGCTTTGGGCCATTGGAAGTGCAATATGATTATGACTATCTCCGTACCAAAGTAACTCGCGAAAGCATCAAAGCTGGCCCCCACTCGATCTGGCGCTACAAAGATTTACTCCCTGTTCCCGATGAGCATATTGTCGATGTCGGTACTGGGATGACTCCCCTGCTCAAAGCCAATCGCCTCGCCCGTCGTCTTGGCATCAAAAATCTCTACATCAAAAATGATGCTGTCAATATGCCCACCTTGAGCTTCAAGGATCGGGTGGTATCTGTCGCACTTTCCAAAGCTAAAGAATTTGGATTCTCAACTATTTCTTGTGCCAGTACTGGTAACTTAGCTAATTCTACCGCTGCGATCGCCGCCCATGCTGGTTTAGACTGCTGCGTATTTATCCCCGCTGACCTCGAAGCAGGTAAAGTACTGGGTACAGTAATTTACGGCCCCACGGTAATGGCAGTTCAAGGCAACTACGATCAGGTAAATCGCCTCTGCTGTGAAGTTGCCAATACTTACGGCTGGGGATTTGTGAATATCAATCTCCGTCCCTACTACTCCGAAGGCTCTAAAACTCTAGGCTATGAAGTAGCTGAGCAACTAGGTTGGGAATTACCCGATCACATCGTCGCACCCCTAGCATCTGGTTCACTATTTACCAAGATTCACAAAGGTTTCCAAGAATTTGTCAAAATCGGGTTGGTTGAAGATAAACCAGTCCGGTTTAGCGGAGCACAAGCCGAAGGCTGTTCGCCCATTGCGCAAGCATATGCTGAAGGTCGGGATTTTGTAGTGCCAGTCAAGCCCAATACGATCGCTAAATCGATCGCAATTGGCAATCCTGCCGATGGGATTTATGCGCTCGAACTCGCCCGCAAAACCAACGGCAACATCGAATCTGTCACCGATGCCGAAATCATCGAAGGGATGAAACTCCTAGCAGAAACTGAAGGTATCTTCACCGAAACTGCTGGCGGTACCACCGTCGCCGTCCTCAAAAAACTGATCGAAGCTGGTAAAATTCATCCCGATGAAACCACCGTTGTCTACATCACTGGCAATGGTCTCAAAACCCAAGAATCGATTCAAGGCTACGTCAACGAGCCATTTGCGATCGAAGCCAAG
>JANNDQ010000155.1:0-10970 GCA_031387965.1 Chamaesiphon sp. OTE_75_metabat_567 | reverse complement strand
ATTGCTCTTTTCCCTGCGTTGGATTGAGATTAACGAAATATATCTGACCTCGTTCCAAACTCATCCTTTTAAGCCATCCATTGATGTACCTGCAAACTCTAACTCGATCGCGGCTAGCTCTCTCTGGATGTCTGGGTCATTAGCCATTTGGGTTAATTCAGCTTCAATCTCACTGACAGATTTTCCGAGTGCTGCGGCTCTGATTTGTTGATCGAGACTGTCTCGTAGCTGCAATTTATCCTCAACTGGAAGTAAGGCAATTTCACGCTCTAGTTCATAAACTGCTGGCGAACGGTTGGGAGTCATATATTGAAACAACATTCAGCAACGGTTAAAACATCGTAATCATCGTTCTAGTCGATCTATGAGGTTAATGTTCTGACTTGCGATCGAAATATTACTACGTAATGAAGTGTCCAAAGTGTGGAATCGATAGAGTGATTAAATATGTCTCCAGCCGATGCAGGTAAGGCGATTCTGTCTTGTATTGTGTTACGCATATAGAAACTTTGAGGATTTGTTTAACTAACTGGGCGATAATTAACTACATCTTAATCGCTCACCGATCTTAAATCTCTACCATGTCAGAAACATCGATCGAATCTACGCTCCATGAAGAGCGGCTATTTAGCCCATCTCCAGAGTTTTCCCAAGCCGCGCAGATCAAAAGCTTGGCGGAATACGAAGAGATTTACGCCCGCGCTCAAGCCAATCCCGAACAGTTTTGGGCGGAACTAGCGACAAGTGAGCTGCACTGGTTCAAAAAGTGGGACAAAGTTTTGGATTGGCAACCCCCATTTGCCAAGTGGTTTACAGGCGGTAAAATTAATATTTCCTACAATTGTCTCGATCGACATCTCACTACTTGGCGCAAGAATAAAGCAGCATTAATTTGGGAAGGCGAACCTGGTGACTCTCGCACTCTGACTTATGCTCAGTTGCACCGCGAAGCCTGTCAGATGGCGAATGCGCTCAAACACATGGGCGTGGCGAAGGGAGATTTAGTCGGAATTTACATGCCGATGATTCCTGAAGCTGCGATCGCGATGTTGGCATGTGCGAGAATTGGGGCGGTGCATACCGTCGTCTTTGGTGGTTTTAGTGCCGAAGCACTCCGAGACAGGCTGGCAAATGGCAATGCTAAAGCGGTAATCACCGCCGATGGTGGTTGGCGCAAGGATGCGATTGTCGCCTTGAAAATTCAAGTAGATAAAGCCTTAGAAAATAACGCCTGTCCGACTGTTCAAAGTGTTCTGGTAGTCCAGCGGACAAAACAAGAAATTCCGATGATCGCCGGACGAGATATCTGGTGGCACGAGATTCAGCCGACTGTCTCCGCTGACTGTCCCGCCGTCGAAATGGATGCCGAGGATATGTTATTTGTCCTCTACACTTCTGGTAGTACGGGTAAACCGAAAGGGGTAGTTCACACTACTGGCGGATATAATCTTTACAGTCACATCACCACCAAGTGGATCTTCGATCTCAATGATACCGATGTCTACTGGTGTACCGCCGACGTGGGCTGGATTACCGGACATAGTTACATCGTCTATGGGCCACTATCCAACGGCGCAACCACCGTCATGTATGAAGGCGTGACTCGCCCCTCCAAACCTGGCTGCACCTGGGACATCATCGAAAAATATGGCGTAACCATCTTCTACACCGCCCCCACCGCCATTCGCGTCTTCATGAAAATGGGTGAAGAATTGCCCAATGCTCGCAACCTATCTTCCCTCCGGCTGCTCGGTACCGTCGGCGAACCAATTAACCCCGAAGCCTGGATGTGGTACCATCGCGTCATCGGTCACGAAAAATGTCCGATCGTCGATACCTGGTGGCAAACTGAGACTGGCGGAATTATGATTACCGCCCTCCCTGGTGCCATCCCGACTAAACCAGGCTCGGCAACTCGCCCATTCCCCGGCATCATCGCCGAAATTGTCGATCTTGATGGCGATACCCTCCCCGCTAATAGTGGCGGCTATCTGGCAGTAAAATACCCTTGGCCCGGAATGATGCGAACCGTGTTCGGCGACGACGAACGCTTCCGCAAAACCTACTGGGAACACATCGCACCCAAAGATGGCAAATACATGTATTTTGCAGGGGATGGAGCGCGTCAGGACGCAGATGGATACTTCTGGGTGATGGGACGCATCGACGACGTGCTCAACGTGTCTGGGCACCGTCTGGGCACGATGGAACTCGAATCTGCGCTCGTCTCTCACCCCGCAGTAGTTGAAGCTGCTGTTGTTGGTAAACCAGATGAAATCAAGGGCGAAGAAATTGTTGCCTTTGTAACTCTAAATAGCAGTTTTATCGGTGATGAAACCCTCGCAAAAGAGTTGCAAAAACATGTCGGCACAGAAATTGGGGCGATCGCCCGTCCTGGTGAAATTCGCTTTACGGATGCCTTACCAAAGACTCGATCGGGTAAAATCATGCGTCGCTTATTACGTGATTTAGCAGCAGGAAAAGAGGTTTCTGGAGATACTTCGACACTAGAAGATCGCAGTGTCTTGGATAAATTGAGAGGTAGTGATTAGTCAAAATAGATAGAAAAACCAAACCCTTACTTGAGGGTTTGGTTTCAGAATCCAGAATTGCCGTAAAACTATTTTTGTACGCGCTTGGGATCGGCACCATCTTGTCTATAATTGATAGTCTTAGCAGGATCGACCTTCGGTAAAATGCGTGGTGGTGGGGTTGAAGATGGTATTGACTGGGCTGCATTTTGACTCTGACTCTGGCTTTGACCTTGATTTCCTGATTTATCTGTCATTTTGGGCACCTTGAGTAATGACGAATATTAAGCTTACTTACGATTATACTTTAAATTCCATAAAGGTTGTAAATGAAAGTGTCGATAAAATAAATACTAAGCTCGGATTAGTTCTAACACTCAGTGGCATTTTGGTCAATTTTGCGAAAGATTTGCCAGGCTATAATTTAGTCATTACCAAGACGGGGTTAACTTATCTTTGTCTATCTTGTTACTTACTAAAATTGGGTGCCTATATTTTAAGAATTGTGGCTATCTCATTTGCCTTGTGGGGATTATCACCTTCAGTTAGCGGGAAAATTATCTTGCCAGCACAATTACTTGAAGATGAATGGAATCTTGCTAAAGAGGAAGATTATTTAACAGCTTTGATTGATTATCTAGAGAAGGAAACGTTGTTATTGTTAAATAAATTCAGAGATATAAAGGCAGGCAGATTAGCTTTGGCGATTCGAGCGATATCCTTTGCTGTTATTTTATTGGGACTAGACGAAATTCTAACTATCTCAATCCCTATATTATAAAAACTATAGATCGCCCATCTTGGTGAAATTCTCTTCACCAACGCGCTACTGCTGCACTGCTAGTATTTGGATGTACTCATGATAATTGAATGAAGATTACACACAAGATATCAACTCGATTAATCATTCAAAATTCTTTTTCTGAAAATTATGGAATTTTATTGGTTTCTATTGTCTTGTTAATCGTTGGCTTGTTTACTTTTATTTTTCCCGAACTTTCTGTAAATAGCGAACAACAAAAGGAAGTATCTATGTCTTTAACTGGTATGGGAGCAGTCCTGTTGCTGACCTGGGCAATCGGTGGGTTTAGTACTTGGATATTTGATAAGAACGATAGCCATCTTACTATTATAATCAGATATTTATTTATTCTTAAAACATCACGTAGGTATTCGCTGACTGAAATTAACGAAGTTAGATTAGAATCACAAACAGATGATGGGATTAAAGTCTTTCGGGTCAAGATTTTCACAAAGGAAAATAATCACTTAATCACCGTATTTCCAAACATCCTCTCAGGAGAAGTTGCTAGAGACTTAGCCAGTCAACTCTCGAATTTTTTGAATCTTCCAGTGGCGAACTCTCTATGCGATACTTCAACACTCGAAGATCGTAGTCTGTTAGATAAGTTGAGAGGTAGTGATTAAACAATTTAGATAAAAAGCTAAGCCCTTAAATAAGGGCTTAGCTTTTTATCTAATAATTACAATTAATTGGAATTAAACTATTTTTTTGCTCGTACTGGGGATCGATCCAAGTTAAATCTTCAAGGGTAAGATTCAAAGCCTTCAGTGTCTGAGCGATCGCTTCACTAACATTTTCCATATCGTGCCGCACACAAATTTCAATACCAGGAAACGGAGCATTCTTGTGAGCAACCAACGCAACTCGACTTGCTTGCGGCAATGGCAAAATCGCAAATACTAAAAAATCTAAATCATCGTAACTTGCTTGAAACTCAAGATTATTCTGTTTTGCGATCGTCACAACATCTTGCCGAATAGTTGCAACGACATTAGTTTCGGGGATTAGATCTTCGAGTTGAATCAACTGGTGAGTAAAATTGGAAGTCATGGGTAATAATCGATCTCCACTCTCAACCTGCGATTTGGTAACTTCTTCATCAGTCTCAATTCGATAGAACGGCCCATAAATCAAATTAGTTGCTCCCGATACCCGTAAAAGCGCATGTAAATCATGACATATTGACCATCAGTTATGCTCTAGTTATAAATAGCCAAACAGATCTCATTTTACCCAGGACGATCGAATGTCAAAACTAACTTGTACTCGAACCAACTGTAATGGCACGATCGATGATGGTTACTGCGATACCTGCGGGATGGCGGTACTAAAATCTCAGTCGGAACTTGATCTTGTCGTGGCGGCAACTGCTGGTAATAAACCAGCCCCAACTGGCTCCCAGAGCCTCAAGACTACCCCTGTGACTGGTACTGGCTCCAGTCCAACCAGCAATCGTTCTGCCCGCAGTGGCAGCCGTCGGAGCGCACCGACGATCGGCAAAACTAGCCGTCGTCAGCTGGGTGCAGGCTTGATTTCCATTCCAGAACTACCTTCTACCGATCCCGAATTGGGGATTTTGGCAGAACCAAAGGTGCCTGAAAATAAACGCTTCTGTGCGGGCTGTAGTCAGTCTGTCAAGAGAGATAAAGGCTTTTGTACCAAGTGCGGACAGAAGTATAACTTCATCCCCAGTCTGGTACCTGGAGACGTTGTGGGCGAACAGTATCAGGTTAAGGGCGCGATCGCCTATGGTGGACTAGGCTGGATTTACCTGGGCTTTGATAGCTTACTATCGCGATATGTCGTCCTCAAAGGATTATTAAATAGTGAGGATGCCGCGAGTGCGGCGGTAGCGCTGGCGGAACGGCAATTTTTAGCAGCAGTTAACCACGCGAATATCGTCGGGATTTATAACTTTGTCACCCATGCTGCCGAAGGCTATATCGTGATGGAATATGTCGGCGGTAAAACCCTCAAGGAAATTCGGAAAGAACGGGGGACTTTACCCGTAGCTGAAGCTATTGCCTATATCCACCGAGTACTCGGCGCATTTGGCTATCTCCATCAGCTCGGTTTAGTTTACTGCGACTTTAAACCAGACAATATCATGCTCAATCAAGGTGATATCAAATTAATCGATCTGGGCGGTGCCCGTAAAATTGATGATCCCGACGGCGATATTTATGGGACGATCGGCTATGCTGCCCCAGAAGCTGGAGAAGGGCCGACAATTGCCTCGGATTTATTCACGGTGGGGCGAACCTTAGCTGTACTAGTAACAAATATTCCAAGCTTCAGTACCGAACATCAATATACCTTGCCGAGTGCCCAGTCAGATCCAGTTTTTGCCAAGCAAGAATCGCTCTATCGCTTCCTGCTCAAGGCGACAGCAGAAGAAGCAGACAATCGCTTTCAGACAGCCGAAGAGATGGCTGAACAGCTTTGGGGCGTATTCATGGAAGTTGTCGCCGCTGAAAGTGGGCAACCACGTCCGGCTACCAGTCGTTTATTCGGTGGCGATCGATTGGCTGTCGCCGCTAGTGGCGATTTTAGCCCGATTAAGCCTAGCTACTTGCATTTACCCCATTTACTCGTTGATGGTGGAGATCCAGCCTCTAGAGGCATTGAAGATGCCAATGCAACTACAGATCGCGATCGACGGATCAAGCAATTAAGTCAATTAGTCAAACAATTTCCAACTTCAATCGAAGCTAAACTCAGACTGGCAAATAATCTGATCGATCGTCAAGCATTAGTCGCAGATCTCGATCACCAGATTGAGCAGTTAAATCAGTTAGTCAAATTATTTCCAACCTCAACTGAAGCTAAACTTAGGCTGACAAATACAGTGATCGATCGCAAAGCGCTAGTCAGCGATGGGGGTGACTTTGCGGAAATCAAACTACTGCTTGAACAAGTGTTCAACCAAGATAGTTGGGACTGGCGCGTAAACTGGTATCGCGGTAAGTTTTTCCTCACCCAAAATCGGCTCCAAGAAGCACAAGCAGCCTTTGATCAGGTATATTTCGATTTACCAGGCGAACTCGCGCCGAAACTAGCTTTTGCCATTGCCTCTGAATTGGGAAAAAACTATCCCCTCGCTGCTCAGATGTATGAATTAGTGGCTCGTACCGATGCTAATTATCCCACCGCTGCGTTTGGTTTAGCTCGTTGTCAAGTGATGCAAGGAAATCGAGCTGCTGCTGTTAAAACATTAGAAAAAGTTCCGACCATATCTAATCTCTATACTAGAGCCAAAGTCGAAATCACCCGAATTCTGGTCGATCGACAGTTACCAGTCGCGGTTCATATGCCCATACACCCCCAACCAACGCTCAAAGAGCTAAAATCAGCCACTGAAACAGTAGAAGCGCTGACTTTGGAAGGAATCGAAAGATTCAGGCTCGATCGTCAAGTTCTAGAAACAGCCCTAAGTTTACTCACCTCCAACGCAATTCCCGCTCAGAACAATCTGCAAATTTTAGGACAGCCGCTGGAAGAAATGAAACTGCGGACAGGTTTGGAAAAAGTACTCAGATCGATCGCCCGTCTGAGTAATGGCGATGAGAAAATTGGGCTAGTGGATGAGGCAAATCGAGTTAGACCAAAAACATTGTTCTAACACTGACCCTTTCCACTAAAATTGAGTGACCACGATCGATTAATCTATCCCCCAATGCTCACCACCGCCCCGCTACTAGTAGTTCAGGATGTCCGCGCTGGCTATATCCCTGGTTCGGATATTCTCAATGGGATTAATTTTGTCGTTCAACCGGGCGAACTAGTAGCAGTGATCGGCGGTAATGGGGCTGGCAAGTCCACTCTGGCAAAAACAATCTTTGGACTGCTGACTCCACATACTGGCACAATTACCTTCAAAGGTGAACAAATTGCGGGACTGAAATCCGATCGCATCGTCCAACGCGGGATGTGCTATGTGCCCCAAATCTCGAATGTATTTAAGTCACTGACGATCGATGAAAATCTTGATATGGGCGGATTTATTCGCTCTGGTGAAATCTTCTCCCTCAAGCAAAAAATCTTCACCATGTTTCCCCGACTTGCCGAACGGCGCAGACAGAGAGCGGGGACATTATCTGGTGGTGAACGCCAAATGTTGGCAATGGGCAAAGCCTTGATGCTCGATCCCGAACTGCTAATCCTCGATGAGCCATCAGCAGCACTCTCACCCGCCCTCGTCACCGATGTCCTCAAGCAAATTCAAGCGATCAACCAAAACGGCACGGCAATCGTCCTCGTCGAACAAAACGCTAAAAAAGCCCTAGCAATGTCCGATCGAGCCTATGTCTTAGATACCGGAGTTGTCAAGCATGAAGGGATTGCGATCGAATTACTCAAAGATCCCAGAGTAATTGAGACTTACCTGGGTGTTGGTGGGCATTAACAGCCTAAATACTTAGTGACGTGCTAATTTCTGTATGTTAAGGTTGGATTCTAGTGCTAGATAGCACACAGTTGCCTTAAATCATCTTTACAAACAATGGCTCAATCTTGGTCAAAAATTGGGAGTTACAACTGCTTAGTAATACTAGCAGCAATTTTTACAACAGCTTGCAGTGCGCCAAAGCAGATTGTTGCTCAAATTCCCAGTTCACCGCCGATAGCAGTCTCCACTCCCCCACCAGAAATTACTCCGGCACCAGTTGTCCGAAATGATGGCGAACTATATGAGCAAGCGCTAACTAAAGCTGATGCTGCCAGAGCGATCGGACAATCAGCAGCTTCTAAGGATGATTGGTTTCTCGTCGCCCACAGTTTACAAGATTCAGTCACAATCCTCAAGTCGATCTCCCCAACCAGTTCGCAATATATTCTCGCTGCTAAAGTTCTCCCAGCCTACGAGCAACAGTTAGCAGCTGCTCGACAAAAAGCTGCGAGCTTTGTCAGTAAATCTCCACAAAATCTAGCGACTTCAAATCAAGTAGCTAGCCTACCAACTCCAGATACTTTTACGATTCCAATTCTACAAAAATTAGGTGGTGTACCAGTAATTGAAGTCAGTTTCAATGACACTAAAGTCCCAATGTTACTCGATACTGGAGCTAGCAATACCCTAGTCACATCAGCTATTGCCGATCGACTCCAGCTCCAAGCAAAAGGTACTTCTCAAGCCAAAACAGCTAATGGCACAGCTACTTTTCAAGTCGCGACGATCGACAAAGTTCAATTTGGCAATGGTGAAATCAAAAACGTCCGAGTCGCCATCGGTCAAAATGATTTACCTTATGGATTATTAGGTCACGATGTCTACGATGGCTATGATATTACCATCAAAGAAAGCTCGATCGAGTTTAAAAAACGCTGAGATTCAGAATTTAGATTTTAGCCTAAAATCAACCTAGCTGCAACAGTTCTCAATTAATTTATAACTAGGAACGGATATTTCAGGTGGTGCGACTAAATTTACGCGCTCAAATTTTTGACTGGGCGTAGTTACATTTGTGAAAATTAAGACCGATCCCATGATTACCATCATCAAATTTTCGGTCATACTCACCACACCCAAAGGTGCTTTAGAATTCCCGCCAACACAAGCACAATTGAGAGCCATCTTATCGATATATACAGCTTTAAATACCGATATCGATCCAAGTATTCCCACGGTGGTTGATGCAATTCCCGTTAATAGTGGTGCAGTGCCAGCCAAAAATCCTAAGCCGATCGCTAGTTCCAAGCAAGGGTAAATCTTACCATATAGTTTGAACTTGTTGGTGACTAGATCATACTTCTGAAAACTATCGGTAAATGAGTCTAAATCCATCAATTTCAGACTAGCTAACATCGCCAAAGATATCCCCATAAAACCAGCCATCTTGAGCGATAGAGCCAGCGTCATCAACCCCGCAGTAGCAAACAAAGCGATAACTGGCGTGTAAGATGTTTCGGTTGGGGTAGCTGCTACAGACAATCGTTCGGCAAGGTCTGTATAGCCGCCAATTCGCTCGGTATCGATGAATATTTGCGGTGTAGTTGCTACCTGATATTTTAATTTAAAGTTATCTATTTCTGCACGCGATCGTAATTTAATATCTTCAAATATCAAGCCGCGTTCTTGTAATAACTTAACAGCCTTCAATCCCCACGGACATTCACTCTCTGGCGTAACCATCCGATAGAGTTTGATTTGATGAGAACTAAAATCGATTTGATTCATCAGACACCTCTATAATCGCGAAATGAGCCAAACCCAATTGTACCTGTCATCAGAGCGATCGGGGCAATTAATCGAACTTGATGATTCATACTTGGTGGCAATAATAGTATTTTTGACATTACTATAATCTTAGCGGGGTCAGATGAAATTAAGATGAAATGAATTAAGTCGAGATCTTACGTTAATTTCATTTATTCAAGAGATAATGGCTAAAGATGAAAATTTTACTTATTGAAGATGAACCAGATTTGGGCGCGATCATCAAAACCAATCTCTCACATCATCAATATGTAGTAGATTGGGTTGCAGATGGTCAAATTGGCTGGGAATATTTAACAGTGGATAAAGATGGCTACTCACTGGCGATCATTGATTGGATGCTGCCAAAAATATCTGGAATCCAGCTTTGCCAAAGGTTACGGGCGGAAAAATATACGTTACCAATTTTGATGTTGACAGCCAGAGATCGGATGGAGGATAAGATTACGGGATTAGATGCTGGAGCCGATGACTATCTCGTCAAACCATTTGGGATGGAAGAACTCCGTGCCAGGCTTCGCGCTCTCCACCGTCGCATTCCCACTTTTGAGCCTGACAGATTGCAGCTAGGAAATCTTCGACTAGACTATGGTAATAATGCGATCACGATTACTAATGCTGCGGGAATAGAGCAGCCTGTCACTCTGACAGCCAAGGAATTTCAACTGCTAGAATACTTGATGCAACATCCAGATCGTACTCTAACTCACGACCAAATTCGTCATCGAATTTGGTCACTCGATTCTGAATCGGCGAGTAATGTTGTCGCCGCTCAAATTCGGCTGCTACGGAAAAAATTAGCTGAATTTGGTGAGGAACACTCAATTGAAACTGTCCGTGGTTTTGGCTATCGACTCAATTCTACTCATCAGTAAGGATTTGACGACTGAATCTTGATAATTAACAGCGCATCAAAATAAACTATACAATCAGACGCGAATTCAACATTAGTCTATAGTTGGGTTTGACTAGGCACAATGATCATGGAAAAATAAGGAACATGACGCGGATCAACATCCTCGATCGAGATGATTTTCTGATCCTCAGCTGTTGCCCGCTCGATGTATTTAGCACGAGATAATAAATCTAAATCGCCCAAAATCTGCCGAACTTTTTCAAAATGGCGGCGGAGTTTGATAATTGCGACGGCATCGGCATTGATTAACTGCGCTGTTAATACTTCTAGGGGTAAAGTTGCCGAGAGGACGCTGAAAATATCATTACGGTAACATAACGGTAGCCCGATCGCTGCCGCAGCTCCCATCGGCGAAGAAACTCCCGGTACAATCTCGGTGATAAATCGATCTGCTAATCGGGTAAATAAATACATAAACGAACCGTAAAATAACGGATCGCCGCAGCATAACACCACAACATCTCGCCCCGCGTAAAGATGAGCCGCGATCGGTTTAATTGCCTC
>JANNDQ010000523.1:0-6536 GCA_031387965.1 Chamaesiphon sp. OTE_75_metabat_567 | reverse complement strand
CACGTAGTAATCCTGACTCACAGCGCCCATCCAACTATCCTAGTGACAATGATCGCTACACTCGTGACGATCGCTACCCCAATCGTCAAGATAGTAATAACTATTCTCCCAATCCTAGCAGAGATGAATATCCACGTCGATCGCAGCCGAATAACCCGCCAGTAGATCGATCCCGTCAACGGGATGATGAGTATCTCGATGACGCACCAGCACAAGATCGGTGGGACGACGCGCCCAACTCCGCTCCATCCCGCCGGAATCCAGAACCTCGCCCCAATAATCAGCGCTCAAATCCCCCAGCACAGAGAGATCCCCGCTACGCTGATGAACCTAACCCACGTCCTGAAGTTCGCCGCGCTCCCCCCAGCGACAATCCCAATCGTCGCCCTAGTCCTCCCCCCACTCAGCCCATTCGCGATGATTGGGATGACGACGATGAATGGTACTAATCAAAGCCTAAAGCCCAAAGCCTGACCCCCGAACCCCACCATGCAAGACATTCGCAACTACTACGAGCTATTGGGTGTGAAGCGGGATGCCCCCGCTGATGAGATTAAACAATCATTTCGCCGACTGGCACGAAAATATCACCCAGATCTCAATCCTGGCGATAAAGCGGCTGAAGATAAATTCAAGGATATCAGCGAAGCATACGAAGTACTGTCCGATCGATCCAAGCGATCGCAGTATGATAAGTTTGCTGGATTTTGGCGCAAAAAGCGCGATAAGGTTCCTACGAATACGCCGCGAGATCGATCGACAGATGAGGAAGAATTTGGTGATGATTTCAATACCTTTATCGATCGATTATTAGGTCGCAAAAAAGAGTCAAGTAACGGTAATAGTAGCGATCGTAAATCAAGATCTGACTATCAAGATTTGCGTAATCCTACTAGCGGCGATCGTCAAAATTCACGAGAAACTGGATCACCAAATCGGCGGGTCGATAAAAATGGCCGACCTCAACCTCAACCCTTATTAAGTCCTAAAAATCTCGAAGCAGAACTCACTTTACCCCTAGACAAAGCTTATTTGGGCGGTCGAGAACGGATTACAATTCAAGAAGATGGTCGCGCTTTGGAGGTAGATATGCCGCCAGGGATGACCTCTGGTCAAAAAATCAGGTTGCGGGGACAAGGCATTTCCGGCGGAGATCTTTACCTTAAAATTAATGTCTCACCACATCAATTTTTTAGACTAGCAGGCATCGACATCTATTGTCAGCTACCAATCACTCCAGCCGAAGCCGTATTAGGTGGTTTTATTGAAGTTCCAACCCTCGATGGATTAGTTAAAATCACCCTGCCACAAACGATCGCGGCTGGGCAAAAATTAAGACTTGCTGGTAAAGGTTTTCCGGGTGAAGATGGTAAACGTGGCGATCAATTACTAGAAATTCAAATCGTTGTACCTAAAAATTTGCTGCCAGCTGAACGTGAACTCTATCAGAAGCTGCGCGAAATTGAATCATTCAATCCGCGTTTGGATTTAACAAATATCTAACGTAAGCTGCTCTAATCAGAACTATGCTAAATACCCGACTTCTTCGAGAAGTCGGGTATTTGTCTTCTAAGAGGATGTTTGGCAAGTATAGCTTGCTACTTAGATCCTAGAAAATCCCCCCAACCCCCTTAAAAAGGGGGACTAAATACACTCTTAGTCCCCCTTTTTAAGGGGGATTTAGGGGGATTCTTAGCAACCACTAGTATAACAAATCACTTAACCACCGTATTTCCAAATATCTTCTAACCAAGATGAGTAAAGTAGAATTAAACCACTTTAAAATTTATCTGAAATACAGCATCATTAAAATCATTATCAGAGACACCTAAATTGCCAGGTAAATCTTCAAAACCGAAGGTATTGTTACCCAGAGATCGAAGGTGACTGACTCCATCGGGATTGGCGCTGGTAATGCCGAAATAAGCCACCTGATCATCAATTTTAGTAGCTGCTTGATTGTTGGGATTCTTCGCTAAAAATTCTGCTGGAGTTGAGTTGCCAAGATTGGCAATCACAAATGGCATATAAAATTTGCCCCCTGTTAAGAAGACATTGCCAAAATTTGCAGAAGTGGTGTCATTGCTAACATTGCCCCCGGCGCGGATGCTAATGTTATTAACCCGACTGCTAATCGCCGTTCGGGCATAGGCAGCATCTCCGGGTAACAGTTCCACAATGCCATCGCCATTCGTATCAATCCCCCCTGAACTATTGGCTACTTCATACAAGCCCACAAAGTTATCGAAGACGGAATTAGAAGCTACAGCTGGATTGCCCAAATTGACAGCAACTTGATTTGCTCCAGTAATGTCATAAACTGCCGAACTTACCAGTCCCGCATTGTTGGCACTCACTGGCACAACGACAGGGGCAATGATTGAATTAGCCACGGTGGCGAGTCCCTGATAAGTTGTGCTATCAGAGCCAATCGCTCCTAGACTTGAGGCTGCACCAGTTTGCAGGTCAATGCTGTAGAGAGTAGAATTGGAGACGGCAAAAGCCGCATTCGTGCCTTCAGCAGTAGAAATAATGTCGAAGCCGCTCAGTGTGCCAAAATCAGTGCCCAGCGCTCCAACTGTAGTTAACGTGCCGTTATTGGGTGGATTCTGTAAGGTGAGGATATCTAGGTTCGTATCGATATCGTAGAGCTGAGTAGTGGTAGGCTTAGCGATCGCGTTGGTATATGCCGCTGCTGATACAGTTGGATTGGCACCAAAATTAGCATCACCTGAGGCATAAGCGAGATTGCCATCGACAGTCACTGCCCCTGTATCCACATTAATTCGCAAACTTTGGTCATTGTCACCAATTAAGCGTAAGCGATCTGCAACCGGATTAAAGTCAAAACCAGTAACAGTTGTGCCCGTAAAAGGCTGATCTAGGGTGCTAACTAAGGATGCGGCACCGCTATTGGGATTGATCGTATAAAGATTACTTGCAGTAGTAAGTCCGTAAACTAAGCCGTTGGCTGGGCGGGTATCAATGCCCAGTAACGTTTCGCCACTTTTGAGTCCAGTTATCGCGATCGATCTTACTGCACGGGGATTGCTAGGGCTAAAAGATGCGAGGGTATTGGTATTAGAGAGGGCGAGGAATCGGGAGTTAGTCGCAACTGGATTCACAATCTTGGAGCGATTAACTGTTGCTAGCCCTCGAAACTTGGAGGTATCAGCTGCCGCTGCAACAATTGCTCCGGCATTAGTGGCTTTACCTGTGGATAAGTCGATGCTATACAGGTGCGAGTTAGCGATCGCAAAAGCAGCATTCTTACCATCACTGGTGGAAATAATATCGAAACCAGCAACACTATCAAAGTCTACACCCAGCTTGCCAACTGTAGTTAAGGCACCGTTATTGGGCGGGTTCTGTAAAGTCAGAACATCGAGAGTGGCATCAATATCGTAAAGCTGAGTGGCAGTAGCACCCGCGATCGCATTAGTATAAGCTGCGGCTGTAACCGCTGGATTAGCACCGAAATTGGCATCCCCCGCAGCATAAGCCAGATTGCCATCGACAGTCACCGCGCCCGTATCGACATTAATGCGGAAATTTTGGTCATTATCCCCAACTAGGCGCAACCGATCTGGGACTGGATTAAAGTCAAATCCCGATACTGATGTTGCCGTGAAAGGGGTGCTCAGAGTGCTAACTTTAGTCGCAACGCCACTATTGGGATTAATCGTATAAATCGTGTTTGCCGTGGTAATCCCATAAACTAGCCCATTGGCAGGGCGAGTATCAATGCCGAGCAGTGGCGCATCGACACCAATGATCGCGATTGTGGTTGTCTGGCTGGGGCTACTAGGATTGAAGGAAATGAGCTGATTATCTTTAGTTAGCCCCAGAAACTGGGAATTTACAGCAATTGGATCGATGTCTGGAGCTGGTGATGATGCCATGTTTACCTCTCGAATATGGTTATATTGCAGAAGATTAATTGAAGGCAAAATATACCTCCAACTACTAATACGCTGCTTTCACGATGTTGGATTCAAATGTGCAAAAATTTGTGTTCAATATCGCTAGATTGAAGAGCTTGCCGCAGTGGTAAGATTTCAGCCATTGTCAGCAAAAGCTTAGGCTGTGCCAAATCGAAACAAAAATAACCGCCAGCAAGGCGGTTTTTCAGGTCATATTGGCAGTCACGCTCTGATCAACTAGATTACAATTCCTACAGCACAATCCTTCTCTATCAAAAGGAATAAACAGAGTTAACTAGCAGTCCAAAACTGTCGTTGCGCTCAGAACACAGCTAGAATTTAGCGATCGCTTCATACAGATCTGGTAAATCATTTTCAATCAAAATCATGTCTTTAGCCTGACGATGTTCTGGGCTGGCGAGGTAAGCAAGCGCGGTATCACGATCAGAAAATTCCATCAGCTTACTGGAATCTAAACCACCTTCGGCTAATCCAGCCTTGAGCGCCTCCTTATTTGTATCGCCGATAACTATGACCAAATCGCAGATAGTAGCGGCTTTAAGAGCAACCTGACGGTTTTCAGCAGCCTGAAGATCACCGAGTTCTACCATGCCGGGAGTCATCAAGATCTTGCGTCCGCCTTCGAGGACTTCGAGGACTTCAAGGGCAGAGGCAAACCCGATCGGGTTAGAGTTGTAGGAGTCATCAAGAATGAAGCCATCACCATTTTTGCGGAGGTTGAGGCGACTATTAGCAGGTTCGAGATTATAAATCGCCGCAATTACATAGTCAGGATCTTTGCCAAGGGCACAAGCCATTGTGAAAGCTCCGACTAAGTTGGAGAGCATTGGGACTCCGAGGAGTTTGGTGAAGCCTGGATATGCCCGATCTTGCCAGTGAATTGTAAAGCTAGTACCAGCCATACTTGGCAGAATATCCGTCATCCAGCAGTCTAGATGACCAATATCTGGTTCCAATCCGTAGAGGAGAGTAGTTGCTTTGGGATATTCTGCCGCCATTTTACGTGCGCCAGCATTGTCACCATTACAAACTAATAATCCATCCGCTGGAACAGCTTGCGCCAGTTCGCATTTTGCTGTGTAGATATTTTCCGCCCCGCCAAAACGTTCCAGGTGCATCACGCCGACGGCGGTAACAAGCCCAGCATTGGGCGGTGTAAACCGACATAATTTAGCGATCGAACCAATCTGATAAGCTCCCATTTCGATGATCGCTAGTTCTTGTTGCGGTTTGAGATTTTCCCGAATTTGTCGGGTGATACCCATCTCTGTATTGATACTACCAGGTGTCCAGAATGTCGGCTCGATCGCTTCTAAGATACTACCCAAAATTGCTTTGGTGCTAGTTTTACCATAGCTCCCCGTAATCCCGATCGTGTAAGGCTTGTATTCTGCCAGAATATCTTTGGCTTCTTGGAGAAATGCCTGCTGTTTCTTGAGTTCGCTCGGCCACAGGATTGAATTAGCAATTACAATCCAGACAGGGGAAGACTGGATTAAAACCAAAGCAACCAGCCAATAAATCGAGATATTATCTCCAGCTCCCAGGGCGTAAGTACCTGAAATAATTGCAATGGTGGCGATCGAGTATAACCCCAACGCCAGCTGATAAATCGCTGTTGCCCGATCGGTCATCTTCAGTTTAATTTTACCCACTTCGCGCGGATCTTCTTCCCCAAAACCAATCAGGATCAGCGCAACTGCGGTAATCAAACAAATCACCACGCAAATAATCATCTCCCCGCCAGTTGCAAATCTACTCAGAGCGGCAGCTAATAGGGCGATCAGGCTCCCTTTGATGTGGAAAGTGCGTTTCTCCAAGAACCAATCTTTAAACCGCGCTCCGTTGTATTCTTCCTGCTGGAAATAGCGCAGGTATCGCAATCCCCGACGGGTGAAAAACAGGATTGTCGCAGCGGAGATGATCGTGAGGCAGATGATAGTCAACATGGAAAGTATCGTGGGGAATAGGATCTGTAGGGGCGGGTTTATGCTGATAGCTTTGTATGTACTAGAAATCTCCAAACAAACCCGCCCACCCTAGTGTTATGGGTGAGATTAAGATGGCGGGAATTAGGATTTAGAATTAAATAAATTGACCAAAACGAGAGTGATCACAGAGCCGACGGCTAGCAAGATAATTAAAGTCAACATCGAGTGATTAGAGATGAGGATTTAAATTGGTAACTGCGTGAGAAATTTGTCCACATAATACGAACACAAATGAGCGCCTTCGGCTTGAAACATGAAGTGGTCTCGGTTCGGGATGGTAATTAATTCAGAATTAGGAAAGAGACTGTGATAGCGGTGTCCCATTTCCACTGGAGTCTCGGTATCTTTTTCGCCCCACAATAGCAAAACTGGAGCCGGAACCTGCTTGGCAAGTTCGGTGAGATCTTCATTGACAACCTTAATAAAGGTGCCTTTGAGTACGCCAGCATTCAGGTAGTCACGGGAGCCGTAGTTCTGGCTGTGCCATGTGAGTAGCTCGTCGCGGTACAGCGGTGAAACCTTGAAAGCATTTCGCATGTTGCGTACCCACTGACTGCGGAGGGATTGCTGGAACGTTTGCTGGCGCTTCAATCCAGCTGCA
>JANNDQ010000521.1:0-1702 GCA_031387965.1 Chamaesiphon sp. OTE_75_metabat_567 | reverse complement strand
CGATTGTCTACAATCAAACCAGCTCGGTACAATGGAAACATCCCATATAACTCTCGATCGTGAATGTTATTCTTGACATCCCAGAAGATCTTCAGACGCATATTAAGGCTCAGATTCAGGCAGGTATTTACTCAAGTGCAGTGGAATACTTTTTAGAATTAGGGCAACAGGATCGCCAGCGGAGAAGCAACCAAAACAAGATAGAACGGTTGCTTCAAGAAAGTCTGGATTCAGATAGCGAAGTAGTCAACCCTGAATATTGGAAGGAGTTACGCGCTTCGATATTCGGTGGAGAATATCATTAGCCATGAGTCGTAAGTTAGTCATTCGTAACCTGGCGACTCAAGATCTTCGGCAACAAGCAAACTATATTCTTAATAATGGTAATGTTGCTGCTGCGGAACATTTTCTCGAATTAGCTGAAGCTACTTTCGCTCAAATTTTAATAGCTCCCAGAATTGGTAAGTCTGTAGATTTTGTATTTGATCGAATGGGAGAAGTGCGTCAATGGAAGATTAAAAATTTTCGAGATTACTTAGTATTTTATCGCGTGCAAGACGATCAAATTGAGATTTTGCGAGTTTTACATGGGGCAAGAGATTTAGAAGGCATTTTATCGACTCTAGATGAAGATGTTTAAGATTTTTACTGGATCAATCGGTTCCCAATTAACGAGTCGATTTCTTAATTTTGGATTGTTTAGAAGTCCTTTTTCATATAGTATCTAGTGTGACCACGCGGGCAGTTCTCTAGTATGCCGAATACCTGATAGCCAAGATGTTCATAGAAATCTTTCGCCTGCCAATCGAAAGTATCGAGATGGGACATTTACCCACCAATGCTCTTAGCTCTGCTTTCTGCTGTATCAAGCAGCAGCTTGCCGTAGCCTCTTCTACGATGCGAAAGATCGACAAAAAGAACGTCAACGTACATGATGTTCCAGCAATAAAGTGTAGCGTTAATGCCAGCGATCGATTGTCCTGTGTCATCTTTTAAAACATAAGACAGATCGATCCAGTCATCACTTTGCTCGAATAAAACATATTTTCTATTGAATTCGACAAGTTTACTGTCAATCAATTTCTGTTCTTCTCGTGTGCTCTCGAAGATGTTCACGTTTAGCCTTCAAACTGAGCTTCATAGATTGCAATTACAATAATACTACCTTAATATATAAAGGTGAAGCTGGCTACAGGCGTTCCTGTTCACCCATCGCAGATAACTTTTGGCTCATAACCGATCGAACAATCCTCGCAATCGCATCATTATTTTATTGACTTCTGTTCTCTTTGGGACGAACGCTTAAATAACCCCGCAGGAACCAAACCTTGGGGGAAAAAGATCGTTCCCAACACGATGAGTAATCCAAAAATCATCAATCGTCCATCTCGGAGAAACTGGGCGATAAATGAGGGTAAATTAGGTATATCGGCCGCAAACCTCAATAGTTCTGGCATAGCGGTAAATACCATTCCCCCCAAAACTGCACCCAGAAAACTCCGCGAACCACCAATTAAGACAAAGGTGAGGTAGACAATACTGGCATCAAAAGTCCCCTGACGGGCATTCCAAGTATTGAGAAAGTGGGCACTAACTGCTCCAACGATTCCGGCGAGAATTGCGCCTAATGTGAACGCTAACACCTTGTAATAGGTTGGGTTAATGCCCATTGCATCGGCAGCTAATTCATCTTCTCTGATCG
>JANNDQ010000504.1:0-2242 GCA_031387965.1 Chamaesiphon sp. OTE_75_metabat_567 | reverse complement strand
GACGTAGTTCTGATGGATTTGCGGATGCCTGTGATGGATGGACGCGAAGCAACCCGCCTCATCTCCCAGCAATTCCCAGATGTAAAAGTCCTCGTGCTAAGTACCTTTGATGACGATCGTTATATTACTGATTCGATTCGCGCTGGAGCTAAAGGCTACTTACTCAAGGATATGCCCTCTGAAGACCTCGCCCAAGCTATTCGGGTGGTCTATCGGGGCTATACCCAGATGGGAGCGGGGCTACTGGAAAAACTCATGGCAAATAGTATCTCAGAAAGTCCAGCATCAGATCGACAGCCGGAATTGCCAGCAGTCCTGACGCAGCTCACCCCCCGCGAACGGGAAGTATTAGAGCTAGTCGCCCTCGGACTGAGAAATCAAGATATTGCTCAACAACTCTATGTTTCCGAGGGAACGATCAAAACCCACGTTACTCATTTATTAACGCGGCTGAATCTCCGCAATCGCTCTCAGCTAGCAATTTATGCTCACTCTTTAGGTCAAAAATAATGGTGTTGCTAGATTAAGCTCACAATATTTTTTGATCGATCGCCGAAAGTTAGAAAAATATTAGCCGATCGTCTAGTCCAATTCAAGACTTTCTTCAGATGGTTTTTTAGGGATTAGTACCTAGGATTATGATAGTTCAAATTTGAACTATTTAAATTCACCAGGAAATATCATGACTAAACAAAAGGAAAATAAAGGATTCCAATTGAAGATTGGAACTGAAGCTAACGATACAATTCAAGGTACAAATTGCAATGATATTATCTTTGGACAGCAGGGGGACGATGTGCTCAATGGCGGAGCCGGAAATGATATATTGATTGGGGGTGAGGGCGTAGACACACTGACAGGTGGATCGGGAAAAGACTTTTTTGCATTTTCTGACAACCCTTTTTCAGGTGGTGCTACTGTCACAGCAGCCAATGGCATTCAGGTTTTAAATAAGCCAGATAAGCTAACTGATTTTAGTATTAGCGAGGATCGGCTTGTCTTTGGCAAAAGTCAGCTCGGCGTTAATAAACTTGACTTTACATTTGGTACAAACAACGACTCTTTTGGCCCAGGAAATCTGATTGTGATTACCGAAAATACGTTTGCCAATGCAGCCGCAGCAGCAAAGGGACTCAGTAATAATGCCTCAATTACGGCAGATGCGGGGATCTTTGTCTATTTCAATAGCACCCTGGGTGTCGCGCGCGTGGTGTATTCTCAGGATTTAGGCGATGGCGGGCCAATTAGCGTGATTGGTCAACTGGAGAATATTACTAATGTTGGCGATCTTTCTAAGTTAACAGCTCAAAATTTCCAACTTATTTAGTGACTCAATCTGTTGTCTGATGATGTCGATCTCAAATATTGAGAACTAAATAACTTGCACTTCAATCTTTGGTAGGGGCAATTCATGAATTGCCCCTGCCAAAGATTGAAGCGAGGGTAAATCTGACATATAAAATATCAAGCCTTGATGAAAACAAACTATGAATGCAGCAGTTTTAACCCATAATCAAGCATTAATTTCATCGCCAGATTTGCTAACATTATTACGGCAATATCAATTAGTTCCGCAGCTACTTCAGTGTATGGTAATCGATCGAGCGATCGCACCATTTACCATTACTACTCCAGAACGGAACTCAGCACTCGCCGAGTTCTATCAACAACATCAACTAGATTCGCCAGCAGCGATCAAAACATGGCTCCAGCTTAACTACTTGGACGAAGATGAGCTTGAATGTATTGCGCTACGACCGTTGCGGATTGAAAAATTCAAGCTGAAAACTTGGGGCAGTAAATTAGAATCCTATTTTTTGAAACGAAAATCAAGCTTAGATCGGGTGGTTTATTCGTTAATTCGGACTAAAGATCGGTGGATTGCTCAAGAACTATTCTTTCGACTCCAAGACAATGAACAATCTTTTGCGGAACTAGCACAACAGTTTTCAGAAGGGGCTGAAAATCAAACGGGTGGGCGGATTGGCCCGGTGCCACTGAGTCAACCTCACCCCGAAATTCGGCAATTATTGACTGTCAGTCAAGCTGGTCAACTCTGGTCACCACGTCGCATTGATGAATGGTTTGCGATCGTCCGATTGGAATATTTAGAACCGCTGCGGTTTGATGGTGTGGTCAAACAGTACTTGCTGCACGAACTATTTGAAACCTGGGTTAAAGCTGAAGTAGCACGACAATCTCCAGCTATGCTGCAATCGCTAGGATTCGATCGATCTTGAAG
>JANNDQ010000474.1:0-3007 GCA_031387965.1 Chamaesiphon sp. OTE_75_metabat_567 | reverse complement strand
CGCTGAATCTATTGCGGAAGAACATATCATTGGAAACGATCGCGGAGGTGACAGGACTCAGTATCGAGCAACTGCAACAACTCCAATCATCACAAGCAGATGGTTAATATAATGCCTTATGTAACTTCGATCGAGCGGATGGGCATCGAGCAGTGAATCGAGCAGGGAATCGAGCAGGGAATCGAGCAGGGAGAAGATAGAGCGACACAAAAGATCGCGCTGAACTTGCTACGAGAAAATATCTCTTTGGAGACAATCTCACGGACAACTGGACTCACGATCGAGCAACTGCAACAACTGCAAGCATCACAAGCAGACGGTTAATATAATGCCTTATGTAACTTCGATTGCCTCCGGCACGCTACGCGAACGAGCGGATGGGTATCGAGCAGGGAGAAGATAGATCGACACAAAAGATCGCGCTGAATCTATTGCGGAAGAACATATCCTTGGAGACAATCGCGGAGGTAACAGGACTCACTGATGTTAACTCGCCTTTCGATCGAATCGATTCGGCCGAGCGGAAGCTCCGCTAACGCGATGTGTCCAGCCAAGCAATCAAAGCAGCAACATCAGCGAAACCTAAAAACTCTTCACCCAAAACTTCCAACTCTTCTGTCGATAAAACTTTAATTCGATCGACTATTGATGAATCTATCTCACCAAACCGTCTGTTTATTAATCGATTTAAAAATCTAAAAGCCTCCTGCTGTTCCCCTTGCTGTTTTCCCTGCTGTTCCCCTTTCTGTAAAATATCTTGATAAATGACAGACTCTTGCATAATATCCTCGCTTAATAACTGTCGAATTAAACTTTTCTCAAACCGCAACCCTGCCAATATCTCAGTATAACCTGCTGTATTTTGTCGATCCTGTCCGTCTTCTATCTTAGCGATCTCTAGTGCCACTTGCGATAACAAGTCTCGTGGTGAGTCAGTCTGACACAATGGGGCTAAAGGTAGTAGAGCCAGATTCCCTAAAAATAAGCTGGCATCCTGCTCCCACATGCGAAGTGTGCGATAGCGATGGGTGGTTGTTTCATCTACATACTCTTGCAGCCACGCAATTCGATCATCTGTCTCCTGTAGAAATATTACCACCTGCTCGATTGGGCATTGATACTGACGTTTTAATCTCACTGAGTAATCCAACATCCGAAATGGAATTACTGGTTTAGATTGGGTTAGGGTTTGAAACTCAATATGCAAGATCCGGCTGGACGTTTGGATAAAAATTACCGAATCAGCCCGAATCGGTTCGATACTCAATTCGGTTTTTAATACCTTGATATTTCTAGCATCATCAGCAGTTAACCATCTAACAAAATCTGCTGGGTATTTCTCTGCTATTAACTTACAGACGTTATCAAAACTCATTGTGCTTCAATTGGAACTTTGGCGCAGTATTTTAGTACAAGAATTTTGGCATTCTATTATACTACCACGAATTTTATAAATGTAGATGCGATCGACAACCATTCATTCGATCGATATGGGATTTTTCACAGCCACGTACACCACTACGATCGATCGCATGGGAATTGAGAAAGGAGAAGGTAGAGCAACACAAAAGATCGCGTTGAATCTATTGCGTAAGAACATATCATTAGCAACGATCTCGGAGGTAACAGGACTTACGATTTCCGAATTGGAAGGCTTCGCCAACGAGCAACTGCAACAACTTCAAGCATCACAAGGGGACGGTTAGTATCCAGGTTTGTACTAATTCTCGATCTGGTTTCGCTAGACGCGATTCCGCAAAGCGAACGCTATTGCATTTGGCGTTAGCCTGCCGGAGGCACGGGCAAACGCTCTGCTACCGCGAACGAGTTCCGTGATTTATCCCTCATCTAGAAGTTAATGTTAAACTAGAGTTAAGTTGAAATAATACCTGAAGCTATATGAAATCTCTCAGAGTACCAGGACGAATTGATGAAAACGATCGACTCATCCTTGATTATTTACTAGACGTAATTAAACCTCAACAGGTTGAACTAGATATCATATTGCTTGATGACGATCTAGAAGATGATTACGAGCCAACCAAGGAAGAAATTCTCGAAGGTATTCGTGAAGGTCTTCATGACTGTTTAACTGGGAATACGTCACCAGTTTCAGAGTTATGGGATGATATGATGATTCAGACGACAGCAGAGATAGATGAAGAAGGTCAACTCATACTTAATGAGCCGCTGAAAGAAACAAAGCCTCAATATGTGGATGTGGTCATCTGGTTTGTCAAAAGTAGAACATCTCAAGAGCAAACTAGTGAAGCTATATCTCAAAACGATCTCGAAGCTTCTAAACGAGAATTAACTGCATCCCAGAAATAATCTATGGCGGATAAAATACCACCAATCACAGTAGACGAAACTAAAAAATTCAGGAAAGAGGTTAAGAAACTTCTTAAAAGGCATAACTCAGTTAGAAAAGATCTAGAACCTCTGATTAAACAATTAGAATCTGGCGAAATTCCAGGAGACAGAATTGCTGAAAATAAATATCCAGTCTACAAGGTTAGAATACCAAATAGCGATACTCGAAAAGGAAAAAGTAGCGGTTATCGAGTTATATACTATACGATGACTCCCGAAGCAATATTACTGACTGCAATTTACTCTAAATCAGACAGGAGGAATATTAGTAATAAAGAAATCGAAGATATCATCGGGGAATATGAACTAGAAATCGATCGACGAGAAACAGAAGTTGTCGAGACAGATTCAGAAAATAGTGATTCGCTGAGTTAATTGGGGCAATCCGACAACTGGCCTCACTGTTGAGCAATTACCACGACTCCAAGCTTCACAAGAAAATGCTTAGGATCTAGATTAGTGCTATCAGTCTCAATCCTCATCGATATGGGATTTCTTCACAGCCACTTACACCACCACGATCACATCAGTCATGACAACCGAATAATGGCTGATTTTTGATGTTGAAAAATTGCCACGATACACTAGTTACTTTTTAGTACAGGAAAGGTATATTGTATTTATACCACCAAAG
>JANNDQ010000468.1:0-2767 GCA_031387965.1 Chamaesiphon sp. OTE_75_metabat_567 | reverse complement strand
TTGGTTTTTAAAATACAGATCGCCATAACATAGAACCCATTTGAGATCTTTTGGCCGATGGCGAAGTGCTCCTTGGCAGGTCGTTGGTGGTGACTGATGATGGCATCAAATTAGTCATTCACGATCCCAACTTTGATAAAGTGATGGCAGCCTACAAGCTAGGCTCTTCCCAGTATCGGAATGCCATGAGAGAACTAGCCGATGCTTGACCCGATAGATAATCTATTGCTTCACGATCTCCGATCCAGCTTTAGAATTCAATTTATAAACATCAACAATTAATGTAGCTTTTCTAGCTTCTAATTGGTTGAGTTTAGCTAATTTTTCTTCTAAATTCATCTTTTCCGCTGAGGAACTAGCCATAGCAATTTGTTGCTCTAGCTGCTGAACTTTCTGCAACCATCTTTTTTGATGTCGATCTGGACTGATACAGCCCATTGCCCCAGTTTCTAATTCTAATGCTGCTAATGATTGTTCACTTAAAGTTTCAGACATCTTCTTCAATTAGCTTTTGAGCTGCTGCTGATATTAAAAGCATTTCAGGAATATTCTCCGATCCCCTACCAGTATCGACAAATCCCATTTTTTGATAGAATCCAATACTTCCGGTTACATCCACAATGATTCGACCATTATAACCTCGCTCTAAACTTTCTCTAACGATCGACCTAATTAGGCTGCTTGCCGCACCCTGACAGTACTTTGACAGAGTAGGTCGGAGATTCCAAGGAGCTGTTGCAATATAATCCAAGTATAAGCTATCGTCGATCGCACTCACAATTGCTCCTGCCTGTAAGTTGTCGAGATTGTCTCTCACCCCACGAAAATCTTCAGGCTGCAATAAGGCTATCTCTTGAATTAGGAATACAATTCGAGCATTTATTTGCAATCTCCTCCGTAACTGTAGCTCCTCGGTTTGCAAGTTCAGGTTGATAGTGGCAGCTACAAGCCATTTGCTTAACTCATTATGGACATTCGGATTGGCTCGATTGACAGCAAAAAACACAATTTATATCCGTATAATTATAGATATAAACTGTAGTTTACACTAAAAATACACTCAGCAAAAAAGTATATTCCAAAGTGATATCTTTGAGATATTCATAACGTCCCGATACGCCGCCATGTCCAGAATCTAGATCGGTTTTGAGTAGGAGTAAATTATCATTTGACTAGTTCGGGTTTGAGATTTAGTCCAATATTTCTGGAGTAGGTAGGGAGTTGCTGGTGACGATTTTGCCGTAGTCTAGTTTAAGTAATCGATCGGCCAGATGGAAATAGCGATCGTCGTGACTGATGACTAGAATTGTTTTACCGCGCTGTTTTAGCTCTGGTAATAGCTGCTGATAGAAGATCTCCCGAAAGAAGGGATCTTGATCTGCTGCCCATTCATCGAATAGATAAATTGGTCGATCTTCCAGGTATGCTGTGAGTAGCGCGAGACGCTTGCGTTGACCCTGAGACAGGGCGGTAGTGGAAAGCTTACCATCGAAGACAGATACCTTATGACTGAGTTCAAGTTTGTCGAGATACATCTGAGCTTGGGCATCTAGATCCTTAAACCGCAATCCTACCATGCGATCGAATAGATAAAAATCAGCAAATACCGTCGAAAATAACTGGCGATAAAGTTCACGATTGCGATCGTCAACTACTTTACCATCAAGGCGCATTTCACCAGTATCGGGTAGATATAACCCCGTGAGTAATTTTGCCAGAGTTGATTTACCGCTGCCATTCCCGCCGACGATAAATATTAACTCGCCAGGATCGATCGTGAGATCGATCGGCCCTAATGTAAAGGTATTCTCTTCGCCTGCAAGCTGATAGGTGTGGGTAGCTTGCTGGATCTCGATCTGCTCGAATGTGGGGAGATTAGTATGAGCTGGTGCCAATGTCTCGGCTTTACTCACCAGCGACAATCCTAGAGCGTCGATCTTCCGCAGTGCGACACCTGCTTGACTGAGGTTGGGCAAGACTGCTAAGGTGTTACCGATCGGTCGCATCAGATAGGAAATCGTGAGGACATATCCAGAGAGGAGTTCAGCCGAAACGATTTTAACCTGGGGTAAACCATATACGAGTAAGCCCAGTAATAGAAAGAATGATAGCTCACCCACGCCCGCAGATAACGCGATCGCGCGTTGAGATCCGATCCGATAAGTTCGTAAATTAGCTGCGGTAGATTGCAAATCTTCCTGCAAAAAATCTTCCCGCCGTTGGGTGTGGAGCTTGAGTTCCTTGATTCCGTTGGTAATCGCCTGAAAATGTTTCATCAACGTATCACTTTCTTCCCGTGCTTCGGTAAATAGCCGTACCGCTTGATTAATCAGTACTTGCACCAAACTGATCGATACGCCCATAAACACGATCGTCCCCAACAATACCCAAATTGATAGCCAACCCAGATAAGCCATCGATGCAATCACGATTGCGGCATTGACGCACAGCGTGGGGACACTAAACACTCCGGCGGAAATTGATTGAATATCTTCTGTTAGGGTATTTAGCAGACGGTTTGCGCCGAGTTCTTCAAGATGTCGCAGGGGCGAAGCCAGAATCCAGCCGCTGATCCGCAGTCGGAGCTTGTAGATGGCATCTTGGGCTAATTGCGCCAGCAACAGCTGAGAAACGATGTTTGTACCTAAAGCAATGGCAACGATCGCGACAAAGCCCCACAGCAGCTCTGGAGGTGCCTGGGGCTGGGTTGGGGTGATCTGGCTGATCGATTTATTAATGAGTGCGATTGCGGCGGCGCTACAAATAC
>JANNDQ010000460.1:0-4088 GCA_031387965.1 Chamaesiphon sp. OTE_75_metabat_567 | reverse complement strand
GTGGACATCGTAGAATGAGAGTCCGGTGGTGGGTTCGTCGATCAGATACAAGGTTTTGCCTGTGGCGCGTTTAGAGAGTTCGGTGGCGAGTTTGACACGTTGGGCTTCACCACCGGAGAGGGTGGGGGCGGTTTGTCCGAGTTTGACGTAGCCGAGTCCGACATCGAGTAGGGTTTGGAGACGGGTGGCGGCGCGGGGGATATTTTGGAAGAATTATAAACCTTCTTCGACGGTCATATTGAGGACATCGGCGATTCTCTTGACAGAGAGGCTACGCCAACGATTTGCCTTTATATTTGACTTGGAGGGTTTCGCGGTTGTAGCGTTCGCCTTTACAGACATCGCATTGGACGAAGACATCGGGGAGGAAGTTCATTAAAGGTGATGTTTACTCCTTGTCCGCTACAGGCTTCGCAACGTCCACCTTTGACGTTGAAGGAAAATTGACCCGCTTTATAGCCGCGTGTTTTGGCTTCGATGGTTTGGGTGAAGACTTCGCGGATGGTGTCGAATACGCCGAATAATAATTTGAGATCGATGTGTAACTCAGTCAACACAAGGGAATCATAAGTATATCCGATATATTCCCAGACTATTTACCTCGGTATATTCATGAGTTACTGCCTAAATCCTCATTGCCAAGCTCCAGCCGATAACCCGGCCCGTACCAGCTTTTGTATATCTTGCGGAGGTTGGCTGGAGCTTAAACATCGCTATCGCGCCCAGAAGCTATTGGGACAAGGCGGATTTGGCAAAACGTTCAAAGCAGTAGATGAACACCAACCCAGTAAACCGCCGTGTGTAATTAAGCAGTTTGAATTCGGCAGCAATAACCCTCAAATCAGAGAGACGGCTCTAAAACTCTTTTATGATGAAGCACGACATTTAGAGTCATTGGGGAAACATCACAATATCCCAGAATTGCTGGCTTACTTTGATATAGAAGGTCAACCTTATTTAATTCAGCAGTTTATTGATGGGCAAGATTTAGAGCAGGAACTAGCGACAGCAGGTGTATTCGACCAAAGCAAGATTCGCAAACTACTTCTTTCGTTTCTACCAGTTTTAGATTTCTTGCACACAAGATTGATACCAGTGATTCATCGAGATATCAAGCCTGCCAATATTATTCGGCGGTGCAGCGATGACAGCTTGGTCTTAGTCGATTTTGGTGCGGCAAAACAGGCGACTAAGACAATGCTGGGGAAAACGGGTACCCTGATTGGTAGTCCAGAATATACAGCACCAGAGCAAATCAGAGGTAAGCCAACATTTGCCAGCGATATCTATAGTTTGGGAGTGACTTGCATCTATTTACTTACCCAAGTTTCACCATTTGACTTATTCGATATCAATCAAGATGCTTGGGTATGGAGAGATTATCTGGTTAATAATCCCGTCGATGAAGAGTTGGGGCGAGTATTAGATCGAATGATTGCAAATTCCCTTCCTCAGCGGTATCAGTCAGCAACAGATGTATTAGCAGCATTAGGAAATTCTCAGCCAGCAGTTAATCAAGCATCGATTCCACAGAATTCAAACACACTCGATCTAACTAGCCCCTATGGGAACATCAACTTTGACAATTTCACCAAAATTCAAGCTAAACCGCTGAATAGTCAGCAGTCTCTTCAATCTCTTGAACCTGAGACAGCTCAAATACAACTCAATAATTCTACCGAAGTTCAAGCCAAACTTCCCCACAATTCTCGTCCCCTCGAATCTTTTGAGTTTGAGATAGCTAAAATACGCATTGAAGAGCTAGGCGGTTTGTGGGGACATACAAAAGTTGTCATTGAAAAATTGTATGGACAATCTAAACAGTTTGTTGAAGACTTTGGAGATGGAGTAAACCTAGAAATGGTGGCAGTTCCTGGCGGAAGTTTCTTTATGGGAGCACCAGAGTCAGAGCTAGAAAGCAATGATAATGAAAGACCGCAGCATCAAGTACAAGTGCCACCATTCTATATGAGTAAGTATGTGATAACGATAGCTCAATATCAGACAGTAATGAGAGACAGATCCTATACGACAGATGAAGCAGATTTACATATGAGGTGTGAGTGGAAAGAGGCATTAGCATTCTGCGAGAAGTTATCGAAAGGTTTGAAGCGAAACTATCGACTGCCATCCGAGGCAGAGTGGGAATATGCGTGTAGAGCCGGAACAACAACACCCTTTTACTTTGGAGAAACTATTAATAAAGAGATAGCTCTTTATGATGCAAGCAGGGCTTATGGAAGAGGCGAAAAATGTGAGAATTACCGAAGTAATCGTGGATTTAGGATTAAAGTAGGAAGCTTTCCAGCTAATACTTATGGTTTATATGATATGCATGGTCATGTAGAAGAGTGGTGTGCTGATTCCTGTCATGAGAATTATACAGGTGCCCCGACAGACGGTAGTGCTTGGGTTTCTGACAATAGCTATACACATATCGCTCGTGGTGGTAAATATGACTCTTCCCCTGAAGACTGTCGCTCGGCTGCGAGAAATCTGAAAAATAGTTATGGCTTTTATGGCTTTCGAGTGGTGTGTTGTTAGCGATGTTGACGATTTTCATCATACTGTTATCTCTTATTCCTTTCGCTTTAAATACTAGCTTATGATTCCATCATCTAAAGACTTAATTTTACAAAAAAAGGTAAAGCTTTATAACAACTTAGCTAATATCGATAATTGTCAAGGGCGTTTGTTAGCAGAGCTTGAAGTTTATCCTAATCCTCGAATTATCTGGGATTTTGAAGTACTTGGAGATACTAACAATTTTCCATATTTGTCACATATAAGTCATAATCAAGCATTAACATTAAGCGGTCATGCATTTTTAATAGAGCAAGAGGTAGGTGTACTTAATGACTTAGAAACTAATATTATTGGGCCTCGTGATGTTTTGAAAGGCTGCACGAAAAAAGCTGTTTATAGAAATTCGCAAAATCCTGCTCAGTTCTTTGTGTTTTATTTATCAAATACTGTTTATCAATCTAAGCGATCTGACCAAGAATTAGAAAATAATAGATATTCTATAGATGTACCCATAGATAAATTTTGGAATATTCATCTATGTATCGATCGAGACTCTATCCAATGGTTAGATCCGAAAAACAGAAATACAGGAACTTTAATAACGGCTGTTGGAACACTTGATTCATCTAGCTCAAACTCAGATATTTCTCAAAACTTGTCTGAAAATGAAGAGATAACTCTTGAGAATGCTGTTAAAAGGATTCAAGATATTTGTTTGCTACTATCCTATGTAAATGGTGGATATGTTGGTCTTTTATATATTGAAGGCTATCAACGAGACGCGAAAAATATACCAATCTTTAGCTCTGCTCTCGCACTTTCTTCGCAAACGACACCTTTAGAGAAAATTGGTTTATCGTGTTTTACTAATAATAGTAGTCTCAAAGATTTTCTGGAATGCATTCCTGTGTTTGAGAAAATGATCGAGAATGATTCATGGAGAGAAACATTTGACTTTGTATTGATTCAGTACTTTCAAGCTATTCAATCTGGCTTAGTTGGATGGCCAGTTATTGCTAGTGCTGTAGGTGCCGCTCTAGAAAGATTGAGTTATATGATTCTTGTTCTCGAAGAACCAGATCTAGCAAAAAGAAATATCAATGAATTGTTATTCACTCAGAACGAAGGAGAAAAGCAAAAGCAATACAGTCGAGAATTCAAAAAGAAGGATAAATATAAAAAGCAAGATGATAACTATTTAAGCAAAACTGGTATTAGATTACTATGTTTATTGAATCGTATTGGCTTGACCGAAGATAATAATCCTGATGTCGTACAGTCATTTCTAGATACAAGAAATGATGCCGTTCATCCAAAGGTAAGTAACATAACTTTAGACGAACGTAAAAAAATAATCGTGAGAGCAATTCAGTGGATTGATGAAGTTATCTTGTGGCGGATTGGTTATAGTGATCAATATCGAGATCGCACTCAAGCAATGGAAAGTTCGATAGAGCCAAGATATAATCTTACTCTTCGTGATTCAAATTGGTGATATGTATTAACTGCTGCTGTATCGATCCTCCAGTCATATTGGGGATGATTACCAAATAATTGGAACT
>JANNDQ010000453.1:0-1689 GCA_031387965.1 Chamaesiphon sp. OTE_75_metabat_567 | reverse complement strand
ATGTCAGGAAAAATCCCCGCTTTGGAGACTTCTCGCTTGAATCGGCGCAGCACGGACTCAATGCCTTCACTTTCACCGGGAATTACTTGAGACATCCTAACCTTTCCAAAAAATTTTAATGAAAATAAGGCTGAAAAAATTGGTTTTTTTCAGCTATTTATCAACCAAAAAGGGACAAACTTATAGTCTGCCCCTATGAAATTCAGACTGGGACTCTAAGGATCGAGTCTAGTAGCGGCGGTTGCCACCACCACCACCACCAAAGGAGCCTTTCTCTTCACGAGGTTTAGCTTTGTTCACTTTGAGGTCGCGACCCATCCATTCAGCACCATCGAGAGCCTCGATAGCTGCAGATTCTTCTGCATCTGTTTCCATTTCGACAAAAGCGAAACCGCGTAGACGACCAGTTTCCCGATCGGTAGGCAATTGAACTCTTTTGACTTTACCGTATTCGGCAAAAGTCTGAGTCAGATCATCCTGCGTAACTTCGTAGGATAAATTGCCGACGTAAATTGACATATCGCTGTCTCCAGAATCCTGTAGGTGTAGAGAGTTAGATTCGGAGAAAAGCTTGTAAAAAGAACCATACAGCCGAAAATAATCTTCATTTAACATGGTAGCACACGATCGAGTAAATCGATCATCAATTATGATATCGATCGATTTACCAATAAAAGGGGGATTCGGGATTTCTCGTTCCGAGACACACTCGCGTTCGGGATTTGGGAGAGGGCAAGAGCACCATGACTCAGATCGCTATTCACTAATCCACTATCCACTCACTACCCCAGATATCTAATTCGACACTGGGAAGGAATGCTACGATCGATCTTGAATAATCGATCGCTAATTATGGATAGTTAATAACTTATGTCTCAAGATTTTAACATTGGCACAACTATTCGGATTATTTCGCTACCGGCATATCTCAAAACTGCCGATCCAATGCCGATGTTGCGCTCTCCCAGCTTACTTGCGCTCGGGGAGATCGGTTTGATTATCGATCGGAAACCTGGTAATTATTGGGTAGTAAAATTCGGAAGCAGTTCTTTTTTGCTCGAAGATCGCTATTTGGAAGCAGTTAGCAGTTAATTTCCGCTCGAATCCATCTGCAAGCGATACAAAAATTAGTACTGCTTATCAATCTCATAAGTTATCCTGAATAGTAAGGATAGATTTTGAGGTAGCTAAGATGACACAGGCATTTAATAGTGGAGACAGCAATAGATTCGGCGTGGGAGAGATTCCGTCAAAACGATGGCAGCACCTCGCTATTGGGAGTCTGGGTTTCTGGTTGAGTGGTAGTTTAATTTTGGATCTAGTCATCATGCCGACCCTGTGGGCAACAGGGATGATGGAGGGAAGTGGATTTGCCTCAGCGAGTTATAGCATTTTTTGGATTTTCAATCGGGTGGAGTTGGTATGTGCGGCGGCGGCGTTGAGTAGTATTTGGGCATTGAGCGAGGTATCAAGAGTAAGTCTCGATAGTCAACGGAAAATGCTGGTCGGTGCCGTGATGCTGATGGCGATCGCGTTAAGTTATACTTTTATGCTCACTCCTTATATGAGCGGGTTGGGTCTCGATTTGGATCTTCTCGCGACCACAAAATCTATTCCAGCAGAGATGAACCAAATGCACTCGATCTATTGGGTGTTGGAAGCAAGTAAATTAGCGATTGCTGGGCTGTT
>JANNDQ010000452.1:0-10739 GCA_031387965.1 Chamaesiphon sp. OTE_75_metabat_567 | reverse complement strand
GCTTCTACATGATGCCAGCAACTAGCAGCAATTAATTTGATTTTCAGCTTTTGCATAAAGTCGATAAAATCAGCTGGATAACCATGTTTGCGTAAGGATGGATAATGGCTCAATAAATCTATCTCGCTACTTTTTTCCATGTCTTCCACAATTTTCATAAACATTACCTGTACTTTATGTTCTACTTTAAATCCAAATTTTAAGCGAATAAAAATACATTTTTTAGGAATAATAGTTTCCACAGAATAGGTTGCTCCATAAGGTTCTTCAGTAATATCTACATGAACAAACCAATAGGTATCGGCGCGTTTGGGTTTTTTCCTGAAAATAGAATAAACAATATTGGAGTCGATATGTTTTCTATCATTGGCATTACACATAAACACCAAATTAGTAGCCTCTTTTGGAATAGTCATGTCATTTTGCAAGATATCTGATGCTTGGTTCAAAATTACAGCATCGATTTGGAGATTATCGATCGATTCTTGCCGTCGCTGTTTTTGGCGCAACTGTACCAACATCAACCGACAACATTCTTGGGCAATCCGAATCAGCTCTCTCATCACGCCACCACTAAGAGCTACCACCTGAAGCGCGATATCGGCGGGCAATAGATCGCTATCAATCCGTCTTCTCAAGATCTCGCACAATTTAGTTGTTGCTGCTGGAACCATTTGCGGATCTGGCAGATGACTATCGCCTTTCGCATAGAGTTTGACAACAGGCATCACAAAAATGCGATTGCTGATGGCATCTTCGATATGCTTCTTCAAAACACCATCCCGAATAGTAGCGATCGGAAGTGTATAAATAACAATAAAATTAGGCTGCAATAAGATATTCAGATTTTGCTTGAAGATTTTTTCGACATCTGGTAATTCTAATTTATCTAGATCGTCGATAATCACTACGATTTCCTTACCGCAAGCTAAGGTTACTTCTGTTGCGATTAAATTCAGTGTGTCGATCAGATCGCGAGGATTTTTAGTGAACTTGGTTTTGATTTCATCGCGAACGGTATTGTCAGTTTGAAGTTTGAGCTTAATTAAGCCGAATAGATCGAAACCTTTCTCACCACTACCTTTAGTCGATGACTCCTCAATTCGGGTGCGCTCTTTAAACCAATCAAAAAAGCCATCCATTTTGGACTGTTCGATTTCGATATTGTCATCATCGGCTTTCGCCGTTAGCTGCACGGCAATCGCAAACAAGATATTAATATGATCGATCGCGGACATTTCAATCAGATCGGCGATCGAGAAAAATACTGTAAAATACCGATCTTCGATCCGTTGCCCAAATTCTGCTAGTAAAGTAGATTTGCCACAACCGCGATGTCCAGCAAAAAATAACTGGTTATTGTAATCCGAGCAATCTAATATCATTTGCTCCAGATCATCCAACCACTCATCTCCATACTCCACTCGAAAATTGCTAATTTCCTCTGGTTCGATCAAAGGTTGCAACTGCAAATTCCGAAATGCTGTCTGAAATGCCTCAATCCGGTTGGCTGTCATCGTAGATTCGTGATACGTCCTCAAGGACTATGATATCTCAACTGATGAATCGATTTGCGATCGCATCTACTGGCTCTGGCGTGTGATGGTAAATATAAAAATGCTTCGTGTCGCTCGAACATACTTCCCCGTAACAAATTAGACACTTCTCTTGCTCTCGATCGATGGCATGTGCCGGAAATACACTTGGCCTAATGCTTAATATTGAGCGATCGCACCTGTCCTTGACGACTTACTTCTAATTTGAGGATTTTACCGATTTGGCTGGCTTCTACCTGCTACTGGACATCACGGGGAGTCTCGATCGGGCGGCAACATCGTTATCAGTCGGCTAGTGCAGTAATGATGGATTTGCTTTGAATTGGGTTTCTAGGTTTTAGTAAAACCTGGGTAAAAGAAGTCGCTAGAGGAGATAGTGGCGGTTTGATTCGGAAGAAACCTCCGAATCAAACCGCCAAGAATGAATAATTAAAACTTATTTATAAACCATCAATTTGTTTGCGAAGAGCTTCTAGCTCGACTTCTTGAGCACTCATCGGTGCTTTGACAGTATCCGTCGGCGTGGCAGTTGGAGTGACAGTTCCCTGTGGTAGGGCAGCCGCAGGAGTGCTGCTACCGAGCATTTGCTGTTTCATTGCCGCGAGTTCATCATCGACATCACTGCCTGCTGAGAGCGCCGCAAATTTGCTTTCTAAATCTGCTCCGGTTAATTCTGCGGCAGCTTGAGATCGGGCTTCTTGGACGAGGACTTTTTCTTCCATCCGTTCAAATGCAGCCATTGCACTGTTGGTGCCAACTCGCCCCACAGCACTTTGAAGTTGTTCTTGAGCTTTGGCAGCTTGAGAACGAGATTTAAGCATATCTTTTTTGGTTTTCGCTTCTGAAATCTTGCCTTCAAGTTGGATCAGGCTCTTTTTCATCGTCTCTACCATGCCTGCTTGCCCGTCCAGTTGCCCCTTGAGGCTGCCAGCTGTGTCACTATAACTTTTCTTGCGAGTTAGGGCTTCACGGGCTAGATCTTCATCACCTTTTTGCAGGGCTAATTGCGCTTTGCTCTGCCAGCTATTGGCATCAGCCATCGCTTTATTGTACTGCTGCTCAGTGCGCTTTTGACTGGCGATACTACTTGCTACTGCTTGGCGAAGTTGTACTAAGTCTTCCTGCATATCCATTACCGCTTGTTCCAGAATTTTTTCTGGATCTTCGGCTTTAGCCACCATATCATTGACATTTGCCCGCAGCAGTCTGCTTACCCGATCGAACAATCCCATATTACTATCCTCTTTATAGTTTTCCGCACTAAGAGCTGAGTATTTGTTTCACTCGTAGTGCTAGTGTTTTAACACGATCGTTTTAATACCCAACTATTAATAATGATAGCTGTAGGAGATCGCGATCGGGCAGTCGTAATTTAGAAATTACTCTAGCGTTTTGCACCTGATGGAATCGGACGATAGCCAGGTGGTTTGGCATAGGACTGAAAATTTGACGGCAGCAAAGATTTTATCAGGCTATCAGCTAATTTGGGCTGAGAGGTAATCGTTGCTGGCGCAAAGACTTGAGCAGTTGTCCCCTTAAACGGAATTGCCACTGGTGTGCCCGGAGTAGCACTCACAGTCGTTGCGACACTGACATTAGTCGCTGGCGCGGCTGTTGCTGTCGCTGTTGGCAATTTAATATTATTCAGAGTACTCAAATTGAGTTCAGTGAACTCGTTCGTCGCCAAATTAGGACTTTGAATCAGTTGTCCTAGGGTATTGGTAGTTGCCACAGGTACAACTGCCTTAGTAGCAGTCAGGGGCGCGAGGATGTTGGGATTGAGCGCAGTGTAAGCTACACCCCCAGCTAATACGCAAGCCGCCGCCACTGAGCCAATTTTGAGCGGGGTGAAGTGCTTAGGTTTGGTTACAGGGGGTGCAGGCTGAGTCTTAGTTTCTAGGGAATCTGGCGCAGCTGAATATCCTGATTGGATCTGGCGGAGTAATTCCTGAGATGATGATAAATATTCATCATGAAAGGCGGTAATTTCGCCACCAGTTGAGTAGTCTAGATGTCTCTGGTGGGGGATGCGATCAGAATCTTCTCGATACACAGCCATCGGCGCGTAATTGGGGCTGACAAGCCCTGAAGAACTCGTTTTTGATGAGGTAGTAAGTCCGTCGAGGACAATAAATCCACTAGACTTAGTTATCTCCTGATCATCTTGAGCGATTGTCCGCGACTGGGCTGATTGAATAATTTCCGCAGTAAGAATGTCTGAGTCATGCTCAAAGTCCATCGATTGCCGTTCCCAATTTGCTAGATCCACGGACTCAGAGTGCGGATCTGCGGATCGATGTTCCTGGTGAAATCTAAATCTAGATAGCTCATCTTCTAGCTTGATATCTAGGCAACCCAGCGCTTGCGCAAGCGCTGGGTTGAGCTGATTCTCACCAACAGATGCTTCTGCTATGGCAATAGATGGACGATTGACTACAGCTTGAGCGGATGGGGGCACATTCGCGCTATTGTCAGATGGATTGTGGTTCATAACTCACTTTAAACACAGATATTTTAGAAATTTCATCTCTGCTCCTAGATTACCCGTAATCGGGCGAACTGGTGCAGTTTAATCTTAATATTTTCCGGCGTTAACTATGTCTCTAACACCGATTGCGATCGTCACTTGTCAGGTTCAAGATCAGCCAGGATGGGAAGGAGTCAGGGCTTGGGGCGCGATCGTTCAAGCTTGGGCTATCACTGTATCACCAATTATTGCTGAGCATAGCCGACCTCGATCGATCTCCAGAGATATTCTCACAGTTACGACTAGTAGTTCTAGCCTAGCTCATCAGCTGACTTTTGGCAGACAAGCACTATGTCAACGATTAAATACTCAATTGGTGACACCAGTTAAAGATTTAAGATTTATGGCAGTTGGCTACACCAGCTCTACTTCGGCTACAGCTACAGCTAGCGATTCTGATCCGATAGACTCAGGTGCGATCGTCATTTGTTCCCGTTGTCAGTCTCGTGCGCGTGAGGGTGAGTTGCGCCGCTGGCATGTTTGTCAGTTTTGTGCGATCGATCTGGGAATCCTCGGAGGGAAATCAGTAATTTAGACAATTTGGAGATCTAAGACTCATCCAATAGCTGTTTTGCTGTCAGTTAAGAAATTATACCGACACAATAAAATCTTTTTTAACCGTCTAAATATCAGATTGCTTGAATTGATCGATTCCTTGTTTTTAGCGATCCCTGGTAGGTTTGAGTAAATTGGCAGTGGAATTAGCTATCGAGAAATTATCTCCGTGTATCTACTGAACATCCTAATAAATGTATCTTTCCATAAACTGAATCTAAAGAGAATATGAAGCCTCAATTGCTGCGGGGATCGCTACAATCGAGACGGGATCGCCGATTGCTGGCACTTTTATCGAAATTGGCATCAGCCATAATAGTGAGTAAGAGGGAATTGAATTAGGTGCTCTCCCAAAGGTAATGCTGATGACTAACCAAAACTGTCTTACTTCTGCATGTCGCTACTGTCGTTTCTATCGACCAGAGGGACTGCATGGAGGCGCGTGTCAGCAACTTGGCGTATCCGTTCACAGTGAGTGGAAAGCCTGTCAACTGGCGCTACCAGCATTTGCTAGTGCTTGGAACAACGCTGAAGAACTAGCCACTGCTAATTGGCAGATTGAATTGCCGCAGGTTGTCGATCTTCAAGAACTGAGTATTGCAGCTTCAGAACTCAACAGTAACGCCGTCGGCGTAAATAATTAATTTTAGTTACCTCAACTTGCGATCGAGTGGAATAACGTGAGAGGATCATTTTCACTAGAATTGTCCAATCTCAAATTGATTGTAGTCGTTAGCTACCAATGACAGAACCGATCGCCTCAATTACATTATTGCCAGCAACTGACCCGATTGAAGAAGGTGTATGGCTGCAATCAGCTCTAAAAATGTGGCTCGATCGAGAGTATATCCCAGATTCGATCAACTACACAATTGCTCTGCGCGCCGCTCAAATTTTTACCCGTCAGCGGATGGAAGGCGAGAATGATCTCGGCTCATTGGTGATTGCAATCGTCACTGAGATGCAAGCCTTTAATTTTACAGAAAGCTTTTTTGGTGAGTTCACCGTCGCTAATGCTGTTAGCGATCTAATTTTGGATAGTCTGGGAATTGATAATCGCTGTTGTGGGAGTTAGGTTTTGGGCTTTAGGTTTTAGGCTTTGGGCTTTAGGTTAGAACTGATTATTCCTCGCCCTCAACCCTTGCTTTTAACCATTAGCCCAGTAGAATCTACCAGCTGGATTTGACTACGCCGGGTAGCAAACCTTGGTGTGCCCATTCACGTAAAACGTTGCGAGATAGACCAAAATCGCGATAGTAGCCACGGGGACGACCAGTTACCCAGCAACGATTGTGTAGGCGAGTGGCTGCGCTATTGCGAGGTAGCTGTTGGATTTTGCGGTGGATTGCAAATCTGATTTGAGGGGTAGCTGCTGCCTTAAACTCTTCGAGCAGAGCTGCCCGCTTGTCGGCAAATTTCGCGACGATGCGCTCGCGCTTCTTTTGCCGCTCGATCATACTTCTCTTTGCCATGTCTATAACTTTCTCTATACTTACAAAAAACTTGATTGACGCTTGTAGATCCAGTCGATCGCATTACAAGCGTGCCAAACACTCTATCATACAGTGAATTTAGCTGTTTTGTCTATAGTCTAGGGTGAGAAATCCCTGAACTAATCAACCTGAACCAAGATCGTCACAAGTTGAACTCCGGCGGCGGTGGAGCTACTGACACTGAGATTGGGCATCCCCGCCAAAATTGTGTCATTTATTAATTGAACTAATGGCTGCGCGAGTAGCTGTTGAGGTAAGAGATCACTAACTGTCTGCCAGTTACCGTATAGATATCCAGTTTCAGTCGCGGTGATCAAGTTAGTGGCTCGGCGGTAATGATCGCTAGCTAAAATTGACAGGTGATGATCGGGATTGTCTTTGCTAGAGGACATTGTTTTCAGGGTTCGATCCATTGCTGCGACAGAACTTGCTATGATTGTGTACTCATCGGTATCCGTGTGGACACCAGCGACTTTAGCGATGAGTTGAGCTGTATTCGGAGTGGTTTCAGTCACGAGTTTTGTCCAGCCGATTACTTGCTGTCCTTGCCACGGAAGTAGTCCAACCTGATAGCCTGCCGCACTTGCTAACTCGTCAAAATGGGCTATTGCCGCATCAACTCGTTCTGGCTGGGTACGTTCGGCAATAAACACCCAATCAGTAGTCTTTGCGTCTTGATTGGGAACAGCGGCGAGGGCATATTCTCCGGTTGCCCAGCTAAAGATATCTTCAGCCAGATTAAGATTGAGCTGCTTGTCGATGCTAACTAGACTGCGCTCGATCTGAGGCTCTAGCTGTTTGAATGCTGGCAGGATCGTAGTTAATTGCTGTCGCCACTGAGATAAATCTGTCCCAGCGATCGCAATTGTACTTTGAGCAGGGAGATATTCGAGTGGATCGATAGATTTTGGTGGAGCTGGTGTTGAAGATAAATCCACTAAATCTTGAGTGGGGTTAGGATAGAGTGAGAGATCGGCAATTAAGCCCTGTGGATCGACACCGATATTGATGCCAGCGACTGGATATTCTGTTCCTCCTGCTGTACCCAGCCAGGGCGATAAGTCTGATAATCGAGCATAGCCAATCCCGACTTTGTGATGACTATTGGCGGCAACTACTTGCTGATAGTCAGGATTGTCTAAAAGGCTCAGGTAGGGCGTTTGGATCTGATCGATGGCTGCGCGTAAAACTTGAGGATAATTGGCAAAGAGGATGTATTGCTGAGCATTTAGATCGCTGACGATCGCGCTGGATAGCCTGTCTCGACGATTATACCCAAGTTTAATGCCTTGGTAAGATTCAAACGTCAATCTTTGTGCCGCAACTTGTTGCTCCCACCAAGCTTGGATCGTGGTACTGCTAGCTTGAGCGTTACGGGTGCTGAGGATCGCTAGATACCCAGGTTGAGAGCCATTGCGAGGTTGCTTGTCAACATCTAGATCTGTGATTGCCAGGGTGATTTCTTCGCCCAGCCACGGGGCAATCTCGCGCTGATAGTTCAAGTGTAGTCGATCGCCGAGCTGCTGTTTCCAGCCTTTAATTGCAGTGGCTGCTTGTCGTTGTTGTGAGGGCGGGATTGCTAGTCGATTCAAGTTGGCTAAATCATCGAGATTCGCCAGCAGCGAGATCGCCATCGGTGCCGTTCTGGAGACAAATAAGGCTGTTGCTGGAGGTTCGGGGCGATTGCGGGTGAGGAGCAGCATCGATCGATGTGTGGACACCCAGCCATAAGCACTTACACTGATGATCAGCAGAGAAAGAATTGCTACGCTGATCGCAATTTTTAGTCTGGGGGTAGCCGCTGTTCCGAAGAATTGTAACTTCATATTTTTAGCTTTGCACCGCTCCTAGTCATCACTTACCATCCTAACACTGGAATATTGTAACTACTGAAACACTCGAATCATGTAATTGCAGCTGAAGCTGAATAAATTTAATTTAATTTATGCCGCTTTTTTCAATTAATTTAGCGCGATTATTGTGATAAGTTGGGTATGCTAAATCATAACCAATTTAGATTGCCTACTGGAACATCGATACATATGGTACGTCCGATCTCTAGCTTGAAATATACACAGATCTTGACCTTGAGATATAGAAGTAGTTTCTGGCACCTCCAGCAGATGGCAACAGGGATTTAGAAAAGTAGGACTGACGCTACTTCAACTGCTGACAAGTTTCAGGTTTTTTAAATGAATTTTGGTGAGTATAAGTACTCATCAAATCGGTATGGTTGGCAAAATGATAGATTGATGAACGTAACATCAAATCTAGAAGATTAAATTTCACTAAAAGCTGAAACTTATTTAGCTGAAATCATTCATTATTCCTAGATGAATAATTAGTGAGCCTGCCGCGACAGAATAGTTAATTTCTTTGTCCACAGTCTAAAAATTCTCGCCCTATTCGCTAGAGTTTTGACTGGGATAGTTTTGATTTGATTTAATTACTCAATCTTGAATTTTTGAATTGGTAGAAAATGCGCACCCTTGCTTCGGAATCTAGATATCCTACGCTTCAACATCCCCATCGCCATGTTTGGGATTTTTGGTATTATTTCGCACCAGAGACCGGAATTTTTCATCTATTTTATCTTAATGCCGATCGCGCATTAGTCGCTGAAGATCAACATCATTTTGGTTCGCAGGTGGGATATGCTACGACTAAAGATTTTATGACGATCGACTGGATTAGCGATCGAGTCTTGGGTGCAGATCCGCATGGGTGGGATGACACCTCGATTTGGAGCGGTGATATCATCAAAATTGATGGTGGATTTTTGATGTTTTATACATCCAGAAATCAAGGGACAGATGATGGCATGACTCAGAATATCGGGGTCGCATTTACACATCATATCCAGAGTTTCGATCGATGGTTTCGGATTCCAAGTATTCGGATTCAACCTCAATCGCCTTATGAACTGCACCATGTACCTGAAGATCTGACCATTCATGCTTGGCGCGATCCATTCTTATTCCGCCATCAGGAACAGATCTACATGCTGCTATCAGCAAAAGATCCAACTAAACCACTCGGAAAGAAAGGTGCTGTCGCGCTACTCAAAGCTAAAAATAACAGCTTTGAGGAGTGGGAATATTTACCGCCGATTTGTCATCCTGGTTTTTATGCCGAGATGGAAGTCCCGCAGTTGTACCGCTCCGGTGTTGATTATGCCCTTGTATATAGTTCTTGGGCAAAATATGACTTTGCACCCAATACCCAACAAAGTGGGGGGTTACAGGGAATTTTATCGCCCTCAATGTTTAAGTTTCCAGCTGGAAATCCTGAAGTATTTTTACCCGAAACAGCTCAACTTTATGCTTGTCGAGTGATTCCTGAACTGAATGGGGAAATTGTCGGATTTGACATCACGACTGGTGGGATTCGTCGAAGTGGGGTGCAAACTGGATTAGAACATGTCGATCGAGACTTTAGCAGTTATTCGATCGACATGTAATCGACTATAGCGATCATAAGTGAGTCGCGTAACTCATAGAGCAGGCACGAATCACCGTAGTATCAAATTGGGGAAATAGCCCAAAAAAAGACATCGATTAAATCGATGTCTTTTTTTGAGATTTTACTACTCCAGTCGTAAAAAATTAACTTCTAATCAACTTGGACGGCATTTACATCAACTGGAGCATCGCCAGGATTTTCAGTTACTTTAGCTGCACGAGTATTGGTTTCTTGTAATTTGTCTTTGGCAATTTGGGCAACTTCAGCAATCAATAATGAAATCACAATTCCATCATCAATCCAACCAATTACAGGGAAAACATCGGGGGAGATATCGATCGGGCTGACGAGATAAACGATGGAGCCAGCTACTACCCACCAACGATATTTGGGATTACGTAGCAAGTCGCGATACCAGTTGTAAATCGATTGGATGGAAAAGTTCATATTGGTTTCCTGTGAGCTATTTCTGACCTACCCTTCTATCATCTCAGATTCCCCAAAATTCGATAGGTGTGGAAAACTGCTGTTTTTGTAGTGTCGTCCACACCTCTCTAGGCTTTAGGTTTTAGACTTTAGGTTTTAGGTGTTAGAGGTAGGGTGGGCAGTGTCTTGATGCACTGTCTTGATTTGCTAAACCGTCGGGAAACAAAGGCGTACGCAAATCGCTCAATCTGGAGGAAACCTCCAGAACGCGCATCGCTGTCTTGTTTTGCTCAATCTGGAGGGAACCTCCAGGGCGCAAAACGCTGCCCACCATCTAGATTTCAGCCGATCGACTATAAATTTTCGAGCTACTTTGTCTGAACGAAGAACTAGGTAGCAGCGAGTTTTCGGGCTTCCTTGATCATGCTAATCAGGACTTGGTGAGCGTCTTCGGAATCGGTGAGTTCACGATCGAATGGAATCCGCAAACTAATAGTGCTACCATCGACTTCAGCAGTGAGATCCATGCCTAACGGATCGATCGCACTCATAGCGGCTGTAGCGGCTGTGGTAGCTCTACCGAAGACTTGGGCATAGGTGAGGACTGCGGACGCATGATCGTCATTCATGTGCTTGCAAATGCGATCGCTAATTGCTGGGGTAATTGGTTCTGCTGCCATAATAGTTTAGAGTTAGTGAGTAAATATGTCTCGATCGTAC
>JANNDQ010000427.1:0-5993 GCA_031387965.1 Chamaesiphon sp. OTE_75_metabat_567 | reverse complement strand
TCTTCTACTCCATACTGCTCATAGAAGTTCAGTTTGCGACTCATTTCCGCCATCCGATTCCCTGGGGAGAGGATTTCAAACACCACCTGTGGCGCAATCCCGCCTTCTACCCACTGTCGATATGAGCCTCTATCTCCTTTTGGTCGATCGAATGCCACCATCGTATCAGGTGCTAGACGAATTTTATTATCACCTTCAACGGGGTACCACAGCAGATCTCCAGCAATGAACACCTGCGGATTTTCAGCAAAGAGCAGTTCGAGATTTTCTTTAATCGTGACAATCCAGCGAAATTGTTTAGTATTATCAGACATCGGTTGACCATCTCGATCGGCATAGATAATCTCAGTAGTAGTTCCTGTAGAGATTTGGGCGACCATAGCTACTTACGCGATGAGTTTACGGGTAATTCAATTTTACTATCAATTGCCAAAATCTGTGCGAATAACTATGATGTCAGTCAGTCCTCAGCCGATCCTCGATCGGAGCATGGTAGACTAAAGCATCACTAACCACCGCTCAACCCATGCCTACCATTGAAGAAAATCAGCAGACTTGGGACAAAAGCTACCTGTGGGAGCAGCAGGGTGATGAATGGTCATTATTTTGGGGTGGAGCCGAAGCTCAATGGGTGGGGTCGATTCTGCCCCGGATTCATGCTTTGATCCCGACAGGAACAATCCTCGAAATCGCCCCAGGATTTGGTCGGTGGACAAATTATTTGCGAAAATATTGCGATCGATTAGTTGTTGTCGATCTATCGGAAAAATGTATCGATGCTTGTCAGCAAAGATTTTCAGCGGATCGACATATTACCTATCACGTTAATGATGGTAAATCATTAGCAATGATTCCTGACAATTCAATTGATTTTGTATTTAGTTTTGACTCATTAGTACATGCTGAAGCTGATGTGATGGAGACTTATTTAGCTCAACTTGCCACTAAACTTACACCAAATGGAGTGGGTTTTATTCATCACTCTAACTTAGGTAGATACCATCAATCTCTCTCACTAGTTGAACAAATACCAAGTAATCTTAGAGCTGAAATAGTCAATAAAGTATTGCTAGAACCAACCCATTGGCGCGCTGCAAGTATGACAGCTGAACTGTTTGTCGAGTATTGCGATCAAGCCAATCTCCAATGTATCAGTCAAGAACTAGTAAATTGGGGAAATGAGGGATTGCTAATCGATTCCTTTTCCATATTTACACCCAAAAATTCAACTAGATCGCGTGATCGTCAAGTAATTGAGAATTTAGCATTTATGAAAGAAGCAGCATCAATTGCTAGACTATCACCTCTGTACACATCACAATCAAAAAAGTAGGTACTTGAGCTAGGCAATGGAGCAAGCAAAATGGTTGTCAGTTATTGGAATCGGTGAGTCAGGATTACCCGCGCTCAGTCCATTAGCGCGAGAATTCGTCGATCGAGCCGTGCTAATTGTTGGCGGTAAACGTCATTTAGCCATGTTAAATTCCTCACAAACTAGCATAGTTTGGGAATCACCGATCGAAGAGTCGATCAAATCCATCCTGACATATCGCGGTACCCCAGTTTGTGTCCTCGCTAGCGGCGATCCGCTCTGCTACGGGATTGGGGTAACTTTGCTCAGATATATCTCGCTCGAGGAAATGACGATTATCCCCGCTCCATCAACGTTTAGCCTCGCTTGTGCCAAACTAGGCTGGTCGCTGACAGAGGTGGAAACGCTGAGCCTGTGTGGACGAGATCCAGCTTTTTTAGCGTCGATGCTCGCGCCCAGCTCCAAGCTACTAGTTTTAAGCGCAGGTGCCGAGACACCCGAGATTGTCGCTGAGTTATTGATACAGCAGGGTTATGGAGACAGTCAGATCACGGTTCTAGAACATTTGGGTGGAGAGCGGGAAAGACTAACTTCTGGCAGCGCCAGATCCTTTGCTCAATCGGACATAGCAGCACTAAATATCATTGCGATTGAATGCCAAGCTGAGCCAACTACAACCCCCTTAAATCGCCTGCCAGGTCTGCCTGACAGCGCCTATCATCACGACGGACAACTTACCAAACGCGAAGTTCGGGCGATCACTCTAGCTGCCCTCACACCCCTACCAGGAGAACTACTGTGGGATGTGGGTGCAGGCTGTGGATCGATCAGCATCGAGTGGCTCAGAAGTCATCCGCAGTGCCGAGCGATCGCGATCGAGCAACACGCTCATCGGCTACAATTGATTGCTGATAATATGTCAGCTTTAGGTACGCCTCATCTCCAACTTGTGCAGGGACAAGCACCCGCAGCCTTAGCAGATTTACCCACTCCCGACGCAATTTTCATTGGTGGTGGATTAACAGCACCGGAATTATTAGCCACCTGCTGGACAGCATTGCGATCGGGTGGTAGATTGGTGGCGAATGCGGTGACAGTAGAAAGTGAACTGCAACTATTACAGTGGCATCAACAAGTGGGAGGTGAACTAACCCGAATCGCCATCCAACGGACTCAAAATATTGGTGGTTTCCTCGGCTGGAAACCACTAATTCCAGTGACTCAGCTGGTTGTAATGAAATTAATCTGAGCTGATCCTTTTTAGACTGGCAATCGAGCGTAGTTCAATAATTTAGTTAAGTGAATAGATATTGCCATCCACTAACAATCGGGTAATTCCCTTCAATTTCAAATGTTGAGTAGTCTTGTGAAAAACTCGACTATCGGGCACCTTAATTACTCTTTGAGTACGTTGATTAGAAAATCGTTTCGCTACTCGATGATTGTCAAAAATTGGTAAAGTCCGCTGCTGAATTTCCTCTCCAGAAATTTGTCCGAGATCCGCAAAGTCTTTCAGTGGACGAACGATCAATTCTGCAAATTTATCAATCACAATGTAGCAAGTACGCGGTAGCGTTGCTTGAGACAGGGGCGTGATTTGGACGTGGAGCCGATCTTCTGTGAGTAGTTTGTGGGGATTTAGTTGTTGATAAGAACTACTAACTTCATCCTCATCATCATCTTCCTCAACAAATTCTTCATCATCTTCTCCATCGGCTACTTCCTCGCCAAACATCGCGGCTAGCACATTCACATCTTCTGTATCGCCATCATCATCTTCATCATCTTCAGTTGATGCCACTGGCACTACTGGCGTAAAGTAGCGATTTTCTGAGTCAGCTAGTATTTCGCGCAAGACTGGCGTGCGGGAGACTGGTTGTGGAATGGGTGTCTCTGATAAATCAGTCGCAAGATCGAGCATCTCTGTCGGGACGATTGCTAGCTCATCAATATCAGCTAAATCAGCTAAATTTTCGACTAGTAATGGTTGGGAGTCAGCCGAAGATTCGGGCGCTGAAGAACGACGACGGAGGCGACGGCTAGCGTTAGTATCTTCTGTGCTAATGACTGGTATGGATGGAATGACGAGATCGATCTCCGGCGAAACTGGTTGCTCGATCTGTTGGCGAAGGCTCTCCTGTCGAGAATCGCTAATCACTGATGGTAATGGTATTGGTGTTGGAACAACTGAAATAGATGCATCTGCCATCACCAATGTTTCAGCTCCAGCATCAACTTTCACTACCCGTTTTTGCTGAATTAGGATCTCGTATTCAGTTTCAGGAATGTTGGTTTTGAGGAGGCGACTAATCGTGGAATTGCTTACTCCGTAGCGAATTGCCAGAGATGCAGTGGTATCTCCAGACTGACGATAGAGACGGGTAATCTCTAACTTATCTGCATCGGTAATTTTTTTAGGACTCATGTTTACTTTATTGCAGTCCGTCGGCGGGCTAGACGGCGAGCACGAATGGAGTTATCAAATTCTAGCGCAGCAGCGATACCAAACTGCACAATCCCAAATATCCAGAACACTTCCATAATAGATCCACTTTCATATCCTTGCACCCGATGATTGGCGTAAGCGAACCAAGTATCGGCAAGATAAAAGCACAATACTGCTTGAGCAGTCATCCGCCATGGTAATCCTAATTGACCACCCCAGAATCCCAAAAACAGGATTGCGGCAAACGTCAATAAGACTAAATCGCACAGTACATAGAACAAATTGAAGGTAGTTACCAGCGGTTGCATTGATCGATCGATTGCCAGTACCCACTCAGGTGTATGCTCTAGCGTTGTGCTGGTAGTTTGGGTAGGAATCCTCGGTGCAGTGATTACGGCTAGTGTACTGGAGCTATGAGCCACCTCCATGCTGACAATTGATTCAATCGGCTGGATCACTACAGCTCTAGCCGAGAGTGTTGTCAACCAGCAACCAATGATTAGACCTACCGCCGCAACACTACTAACCACAAGCCATTGCTGACGGGCTAACTGGACATCTCGATCGAGAATTGCCAGCCGCATCGCAGCAATCAGAATCAGGTAAAACAACACAAATACTGGATTTCCAGCAGAAGCAGCGGGATCTAATTTCCAGACTAATTCCCACAGACAAAACCACAAATTTCCAATAAAAAAAGCAAACATCGCGATCGCAAATAGCAACCACACAACTCTACTGCCAGAAATATACTCACTCCAATAATTTCGCAAGCACAAACACCCAGATATAATCAACCCGATTTCTTCTAATCCAGTAGTTACTAGAATAAACCAAATCGGTCGATTGGCATTGGCATCTACGACGCTAAAGTTGAGGTACAGTGCCACGGAAACTGTTGCCCAAATTATTCCCCAGTAAACAACAGACTCGCCCGTGAGCCAACTTGTTCTGGTTGATTTTACTAAGGTTAATTTAGTCATATTCAAGGATGATCATCATAATTAAGTAACAAGATCAGACTAAAGTTCAATGACTTCGAGCAATCTCAATCGGAGTGAATCTGGCATCAACTGAATAATCTCGATCATCAGTTTAGTTCCAAATTGTTGACCGAGTTTTTTCTGTGTAAGTTGATAGAGTTGTCGATCAAATCCGATTAAATCAAGTTCTGACCAAGATTCCAATTTATCTATTCCTAAAGGATCGAGATTCAATAATCGATCTAAATCTACCCACGATCCTAATTGGGGATTGGCTGCCAATAAACTATCTGCAAATACTTGTAATTGTCTAGTCCCCAATAAATCTTGCCACTGGAGCCATAGCTCCTGAAATAACCAAATACTAGCTTGCTGCAATTCTAAATCGATCTGGTGTTGGCATTGCGACAGGGGTGGAGATTCACACTGAGATCGATCATTGCGATCTGATGAGTTTAGACTGATATCTAATTCCCAGAGAGAATAGTAACCAACTTCTTTCACCAACAAATATCGCTCTACTCCGGATCGAGCCACCATACTTAGCTGTTGCAATTTTTGCTCAGCTCGTTCGCGCTGATGACTACCGAAAGCTTGAACTAGATCGTAGCTCCGCGACTGGTAACTAAGCTTCAACACTGATTTGTGCTCGTCAGATCGGATGTAGATTTCCACAGCTATTAATTGTGGATTCTCATTCTGTAATGCCAAGGGCAAGGCTTCGTCAACGCGAAACGTCTGCCTGCGCAGAGAGGGTGCTAGAGCAAACGCTGTGCCTAACGGCAGGCTATCGCCAACGCTAATTGACATATTCGATCCAGGAAAGATATAGTAGTATTTAATACTATACATCCACTTATTACCTAGAGTAATATTGCCGATTTTATCGATCGACTTGTCGGCGTGATCGGTTCAGGCTAGTGTTGAGGCAGACGACTATCACAACTACCCTTTTACTGGAGAGAGCTAGAGATCCAAACATCTTTTCATAGATTTGACAGTTGACATCGCTGCGATCTTCATTAACATATGGTATGATATTGTGCTAGCGCGGGTGAATAGCTCAGTTGGATAGAGCAACTACCTTCTAAGTAGTCGGTCGGGGGTTCGAGTCCCTCTTCACCCATTGTCCAAATTTTTGCAAAATCTACAATAACTAATTACATTTGGTTGTAATAATCAATCGTGGCAGCTAAAGATGTTTTTCATGATGCGGTGCGACATGCATTAGGAAGAGAAAATAGTCAGATGG
>JANNDQ010000418.1:0-10851 GCA_031387965.1 Chamaesiphon sp. OTE_75_metabat_567 | reverse complement strand
CTAACGAGTTCCGCGCCCTTGAAAGTAAGCTCGGTAACTCCGAAATCAACCTCAAAGAGTTCATCGAGGGACTCGGTTGTTCAGGGCTGTATCTGAAAGAGTTCTACACTCCTTACCCCAATACCAAAGTAATCGAACTAGGCACCAAGCACTTCCTCGGACGTGCGCCCCTAGATCAAGTGGAAATCCGCAAATATAATCAAATTCTCGCAACCGCCGGAATTAAAGCCTTCATCGGCGCAATGGTTAACGGAGCCGAGTATTCCCAGGTATTTGGTGAAGATGTCGTACCTTACAACCGCTTCATGACCCTACCAGCGGCGAACTACCCCAACACTCAAACCCTCTACAACAAGCTCACCAAGCAAGATAAGCAAGTTGTGGTGCCAAGTTTTGACACGATCAAACCTCGGATGGACATGGCGAAACTACCCATGACTGGTAAAGCGATCGCGGATAATGCCGCTGCTGCCCGTCAGAAGGAGTCTCAGCTGGTGGCATTGGGTCGTTCCTCTAGTTTGCTCATGAGTGAGCAGGCGGTAGCTGCGACGGCGAATATCGCGCAGAATTCAGCGCGAATGTTTCGGATCAATGCGAACATTAGCCAATCGGAAGCTACACTAGCGATCGATGCCCTGTACATCCAGATTATGGATCTCAGTAATGGTGAGATTCCAGCCCAGTTCCGCCGTCAGGATTTAGAGAGTCAAGTGCTCAATGGAGTCATCTCCACGCGGGAATTTGTCACTGCCCTGGCTACTTCTACGGCTTATGTCGATCGATTCTACACCCCATATCCTAATACTAAGGCGATCGAATTCCTATTCCGTCACCTGTTAGGACGTGCGCCACTAAACCAAGCTGAAATCGCCGATTACAATCGGGTGATGGCAGAGCAAGGCTTTGGCGCTGCGGTGAAGATGATCGTAGACAGCGTGGAATACGCCCGCTATTTCGGTGTTGATGTTGTGCCTTACCACCGTTCACCTTCTCTCGGCGCAGGGAAGTAACTCTCGACAGGACGGGACACAAACCCGACTTTTCAAAAAAGCGGCGTTTTTATTCGTGGGTTCCCCCGAATAAAAAAACGACAAGACAGTTTAGATATTCTGTAGGGTGGGCACTGCCCACCAGCTGGATTTCAGCCATGAAAATACCCCAACCCATCTGCAAAAGTTGAGTTGGGGTATTTTCATGCAATGGTGGCTAATGCCAAAGTATTGTTGTGGTTAGAATTAAAGAATATTCTTCTTTGGCTTGTTCTAAATCATGGCAACTACAACCCTTGGCACTACTGGCATTGAAGTTACAGCGATGGGATTTGGCACCTGGGCGTGGGGTGATTCGCTATTTTGGGGTTATGGCAAGGACTATGGTGAAAGCGATCTGCGACTGGCTTTTCAGGCGGCGATCGATCATAAGATTACATTTCTAGATACAGCCGAAGTATATGGACTGGGTAAATCGGAGGAATTACTAGGTAAATTTATCAAAGAAACCAACGCTACTACCCAAATTGCGACTAAATACATGCCTCTCCCCTGGCGATTTCGGCAGCAAGATGTGGCTGACGCTGTGACGGATAGCTTAAAGCGACTCAAGTTACCAGCAATGGATTTGTATCAAGTTCACTTTCCGGCACCCTCATTTCTCAATCAAACGGGTCTGATGAATGCTCTCGCTGACGAGGTAGAGCAGGGGCGAATTAAGGCGCTGGGCGTGAGCAACTACAATGCGGCACAGCTGCGGGAAGCTCATCGGCTGTTAGCGCGCAGAGGTGTGACTTTGGCAGTCAATCAAATGCGGTATTCGTTAATCACTCGCGAAATCGAGACCAATGGCGTGCTGGATGCTGCACGTCAATTGGGCGTGACAATTTTGGCATATAGCCCATTGGCGCAAGGGTTACTGACTGGTAAATATACGGCTACCAATCCACCGACTGGCGCTCGTAGCCTTGATAAACGGTTTCAGGCGGCTGGCTTGCAAAAACTCCAACCAGTCTTAAATAAGCTAAATGAATTGGGCGAAAAGTATTCCAAAACTCCAGCTCAGGTAGCGCTGAACTGGCTGATTTGTCAGCCGGGTGTAATTCCGATTCCGGGGATTAAAACTGCTGCTCAAGTAGAGCAAAATGCTGGGGCATTGGGATGGGAATTGTCAGCCGCTGAATTGATTGAACTAGGGAAAATTAGTTAATGTAAGTAACCTGAATTCGGTGTAAGAAATGCTGGGAGACTGAAGTCTCGGCTGGTAATGCAAAGTCCGCCTGTCTTGACGCACACAACTGGGAGGAAGCCTCCCAGTCGATGCGTCGCTGCGCGGGCTGATTAACTAGTCCGCGCAGGCGGACTTTGCAACATGAGTCACGATTTCAATCGTTGGCGGGATACAAACGAAGCAAAAGACCTGATCGCAAACTCAGGTTAAGTAGCTAATGCGCAATCCACTGGGCATCACTAACAATGAAAATCCCCCCCATTTTCTTGAGGAAAGGTTGCATTACATTCGATAACTGTTCGGCTATTTCTAAATCGGTACAGATAATCATAATATAACTATTGGTGATCAAATCATCGCCAGAATAGCCATGTTCACCACTGCCAGAGACATTATTAATTACTGTATAGTTATTAATCAGATTCTTCTTGAGAATTTTGATGACAGCAGCGACTTCTAGATAATTGACAATAATTTCAACTTTTTTAACAGATTGCAACATAGTTAAACACCCAATAATCTAATAGCTTGAAGATAGATCGGAATACCGACGATAATATTGAACGGAAAAGTGATCGCCAGTGCCATCGATACATACAAACTGGGATTGGCTTCGGGGACTGTCATCCTCATCGCAGCTGGCACGGCAATATACGAAGCACTGGCACAAAGCACGGCAAATAATAAGGAATTACCTTCACCCATGCCGATCGTTTTCGCTAAAACTATCCCAATCAAAGCATTCATAATTGGCATCAAAATAGCAAAGCCAATTAAAAACATTCCCGTTTTGCGGAGATCTTGAATCCGACGAGCCGCGATCAAACCCATATCGAGTAAGAAAAACATTAAAGCACCGTAGAAAAGATCTTTCTCAACAAATAAATGTACCTTCGTCCAGCCATCCGTACCTGTTAGGACTCCAGTAATCAAGCTCCCAATCAATAGCAACACCGAACCATTTAAAAAAGCTTCCCGTAAAATTTCATTCCAGGAAGTTTCTTGATTTTCACCGTCATCATTTTTATCATCAGCAATGGTTAGTTGCTTAGGTGTGAAGACACGTAGGAGAATTAAGCCCACCACGATCGCGGGTGACTCCATCAGAGCTAGAGCTGCTACCATGTGACCACCATAGTCGATATTTTGCTTGTCGAGCAGCGAACTAGCCGTAATAAACGTTACCGCACTAATTGAGCCATATGTCGCAGCAATTGCCGCAGCATTGTAATTGTCCAGCTTGATTCGCAGGATAAAGAACGAGTAAACTGGCACGATCGATGCCATCAATATTGCGGCTCCTAGAGTAGCGATAATCATCGGAGTCAACCCGCTCTCCACTAATTCATGCCCACCTTTAAAGCCAATTGCAACTAATAAATAGAGCGAAAATAGCTTGGGCAAAGGATTGGGAATTTCTAAATCCGATCGCACAAAAACCGCCAGCATTCCTAAGAAGAAGAATAGTACTGGCGGATTCAAAATATTAGACAGAATTAAACTCTTATCCATCGGTTTTTAAAAATTTTGTTGTCAATATCTGTTCATTATCCGGCTGTTGGTGACATGTGAGCAATTATTTACTGCCTTTCCAGTGACAAACTAGATATCTAGTTTGGTGGGTGGATGATGGATGGTGAATTACCAATATCTATTGCTTGGGTGGGAAGGGAATAAACGTGGTAGTCAACTAGCAATCGGCAATTTTTACCAGCCCCAACTACCAGGGCTACCTTTAAACGGCCCCACAATATTGGCTGTCACCCAACCACCATAGAATTCGCCTGGTTGGGGTGTGACTAGTTCACCATCGACATAGCAAGCGTCCATGAACTGAGCATAAAAGGCGAGATAGCCAGCGATTGGTGTGAATTGCTCAGTCGGTGTTGGATAAGCCCAAGCAGCGTTCTCCAGCCGTCTATCCCCGACGATAACGTGATAGTAGAGCGCGTTGCCCTTCCATTCACAGAACGAGCCGCGCTGAGTGGCTTGGACATACTGGAGCTGAATATCGGCGGGGGGCAAATAGTAAACGGGCGGATGACTGGTTTCGAGGACACGATAGCCAGCGGACGTATCGGCGATTGTTTCACCGTTACAGACGATCCTAATCTGTTGGGTGACTGGTTCTAGCCGAGGAGGACGCGGGTAGTCCCAGACTGATTCTTGACCTACTTCCGGTGGAATACGTTGGGGCGGCATGATGGGAGATTAGGGGTAAGTTTCGGGCTAGTCAGTCGAGCTTGGATAATAACGATCGAAAGGATGGATCGTCTGGAGTGATTCTGAGGCAACGACACCAATGTACCAAATCGAGGTTAAATTTACGAGCAAGCTGCTGGAGTAGATCGATCGATCCAGCATTCGGGGCGATATTAGCATCTTGACCGATCGCAATTACCTGTACTTTACCCTTTGGCGCTAATCCATATACAGCAAAATCATCATTTAATGTCAATGAATAACCCTCACCAATTGGCGACTGTGCGCCATCATAAGTTATCCCACCAGATTTAGTAGCGACCTTCAACATATTCGCAAGATAGGTTAGAGCTATATTACTCGCGATCGGGATTTCTGGCTTCTTTCTCAGGTGCATTTCTCGCCAGCCAATGCCATCGGCAGAATGTTCATAAATGTGCTTAATTTTAGCAATTTCTTTATCAACTTTATCAGCAAATTGATGAGAAATTAATTCAAACTGCCGCCAGTCATCTTCAGCAAGGATTAATTCATTACCGGAAAGTGGGCAATTATTTATTTCTGGAACTACCGCACAGATCGATGGCAGACTATAAAGTATCTCATTTGGATTAATCTGTTCAATCCGTCGAATCCACAAGATTAATTGCTTAGATCTTGTATATTGGGGACGAGTTTTCGGTCGAGCATTCAGTACATTCCAATCTACCCCACTCAGGTTAATCGTTGTATCTCGCTCAAATGAATCCGGTAGATTATTTGCTAGGATGTGAGTGACACCGAGTGATTCATCTGTCAGTTCGTCGATGAATGTGACTTCGATATTTAGGCTGAATGATGTCATTTTTTGAGGCTTTAGGTATTAGGCTTTAGTGTTAGGCTTAATGTAGGGTGGGCATTGCCCACCATCAGGGTTTTAGGTGATTCTAATATCTACAATAATTATGCCAAATTACTTAGATTGAAAACAAAAAAAGATCATTCTACGATTTTGCGTAATGCCTTTAATTGAGATCGATGTTTCTTTACTTCCAGTCGTCGCCGCTGCTGCCCTTGGCTAGGCGTTCTCAGCTTGCGTGGCAACGCAACCACAGCTACACTCAAAATCAACGCTCGCAATCTGTCGAGAGCTTCGGCTCTATTTCGCTCTTGGCTGCGATGCTCTTGAGACTTGATCACTACAACACCTTCTGCCGTGATGCGCCGATCGCGGAGTGCCATCAGCCGCTCTTTGTAGCGATCTGGTAATGATGATGCCATAATATCAAAGCGTAAATGAATCGCAGTCGCCACCTTATTGACATTTTGACCGCCAGCACCTTGCGATCGAATGGCGCTAAGTTCAACTTCGCTCAGGGGGATACTGATGTGACTAGAAATTTGGAGCATGAATTAAATGGCTAAATTTTATTCTCAACTAGACGATCGACTGTGTGAATTTATTCAGCAGCAACAGCTATTTTTTACGGCGACAGCACCGATTGAAGGACGGATCAATTTGTCACCCAAAGGAATTGATTCTTTTCGTTGTCTAGATTTCCATCAAGTTGCCTATTTAGATCTTACTGGCAGCGGCAACGAAACAGCTGCACATTTGCTGCAAAACGGGCAGATTACCATCATGTTTTGTAGCTTTACAGATGAACCCTTAATTTTGCGATTGTATGGTCGTGGTCAGGTAATTAGCCCTAACACAGCTCAATGGGATAATCTGATCGACAAATTCACTAATTTACCTGGAAAGCGTCAAATAATTTTGATCCAAATCGAGTCAGCACAAACATCTTGTGGTTATGGCGTACCGATTTATGAACTTCAGGCGGAGAGATCGACCTTACTCGATTGGTCGATTAAAAAAGGTGTAGATGGAGTTCGAGCATATCAACTAAAAAACAATCATACCAGTATTGATGGTTTCGCGATCGGTACAAATCAGTAATAATATGTCTGAGCAAAATCCAATCAGCCCATTTAAACCAGGTCAAATTGTTTGTATTGATGCCCTAAATAATAGTTTGCCGCAATCTGATCGTTTATGTCTATTTGCAGAGACGATCGAGACTATCTTGATCGATGCTCGTTGTTGGGTACAACCATTAGCAATTGCTAAATCTAATTCCGAAAGTTTTGAATTAGAATTCCTGCACGATCTCCGCGACACGGCTCAACTAATTTTACCGATCGATCTCTTTCGTTATGCTTTAGATACAGAAGTCTTACCACTAACATCGCACCTATTCGACCCAACTAAAGAATTAATTAAATCTCCAAATGCTCAAAGGATACTATATCAATTTATTACCGATCTCTATCGCAATATTTAACGTGAGTTCAGTGGACAACTGGATTATCCACCACGATATGAGTTTGAATCAGCGGGAAATATCACAAAATTAGATACAATTAAGTATAAAATGACAAGGAGATTAAACGATGACCATCAATATTACTCTTCCAGAAGCAAATAGCCAATGAATGCTCTATTAGATACTCATACATTTATTTGGTGGGTTACAGATGCCCCACAGTTATCAGAAACTGCTAAGGCTACCGCTCAGAGTAAGGTAACAGGGATGCCTATTTTGACAATCGATCGTCTAATCATTCAGTATGATGTTGAGGTAATTTGGTGACTGAATTAAACAAATAGGTGTCAGCATCTTCGATCAAATTTTCAGATCTCAATAGGTGATTACAGTTTGTTCTGAGACCACAGATTCTATGCCTAGCGATCGATCTCAATGCTCAGTCTCAAGACTTATACTGATGCTCTATATTTAGGGATAATATCTCTAAGATTCTTTTGGCTTTTTTATTGGCTTTGGCGATCTGTTTACTAGCTTACCCTGCGCTCTCGCTGATTCAATAACGTTGTTATTAGCTGTGAATACAACAATATCTGGAACGGTTGCAAAATCCTGGTCATCAGTAATTATCTGCCGAATTGAGTTAGCTCTCATGGCTTCGAGCATAAATAAATCATATCCATCTAGCTGCTGAAACTGAAATCTATTTAAAGCAAAATTTACTGTATCTTCATCAATTAAAAGGTTCGCCAATGTGCCAATCGCTGTCAATTGACTCCAGGCGGCTTCCACTTGTTCTATTAGATTAGCTCTCGCTGCTGGGTAGTTATGGCGATATTGTTTTGGAGTACAAGTCTTAGTGTTACGGCTAAAGATGTCTTGTTCAACTTTTTCGATATTGTGTGCTAATTCTGATAGAGTCAATCCACAATAGTGTAATTGCTTTACTCGAGTTTCGATGGCTTTCTGCATGTAAGCTGGATAATGACTAGTCTGCTTCAGGCGATCATTGCTAGCTGATTGACTATACCTAGAGTAGACGAGCCAGTACCAGGCATTAGTATCTACCATAAAAACATCATCAGGCTGAGGACGATCACCCTTGATATTTATTACCTGAGCTTGAACGGTTAGATTTACTTCCATTACCGATGGAGTTGTTCCTGCTCTATCACCGCAGCATCAATAGATTGACGGACAGACTGACTACCAAAGTAATATTCCTTAGAATTGGCAATTACAATCCTTAGAGTTTTTTTGCCAACTGGGTGAAGATTGGAAATTTCCAACAGTTCATTCAAACTACTCGCAGATAAATCTTTTAAAAGTTGACCGATCCCAAAGTTGAAAAAAGGTGAAGCACAAATTTTTACACCATCAAAGTCAATTTCGACATGTTTGTTAGCTTTTAGCTGTGGATGGATTAGATCGTACAACTTTTGTCCATCTTCGGCATTAATGCAGTTCTCGCCGACTAAATCTATAATTGAAATAGTCTTATTCAAAATAGTATTGCTGCTCATATCTTTCAACATCCTTTTAAAACAGAGTTGTGCTGCTTTCTAAATATATATATCATTGTAAATTGGTATATCATAAGACTGATATCGATCAGTATTCCCACAATTGAGTTGTATTTATCTCTAACTGTTTATGATATTGTAAATTGGCACATTTGAGACTGATATTTATTAAAGTTCCGCAGAATGCGCTAGGATATTTCACACAGAGTAACTCGTCGCGGCTCGATACGCTGTAGCCAGTGTCACTAAAAATTTCTAGTCTCCCATCATTCTCCCTGACAAAACTTATTAAAGTATCTAGTCCTATACCTCTTGGGACGTTTTCATTACCTGTTGAGTTTCCTAGTGTCAGTGCCCATTCGATCGCCTCACTAGCTTCCATTAAGTGCTGGTTTAGATGAGTTTTGACTTTATGGGGAATACCTAGACCAAAATCAACTAGGGTTAAGTTTAGCTCTCCGAGATCGTGATCGTGTTGACCACAGACAAAAACGCCTACACTTGAATCAGCATGTTCAAAAGCATTTACATAAATCTCAACAACCTTGGCGATCACCTCATGCTGCATATCGGTATCAATTGGCACTAGACTTCTCCCCAACCACAGATCTCGGAGATATGTGATGAATCCATCGGTATCTCTCTCTACATGTTCTTGGTAGGGAATTGCTTCACCATTCATACCTCTACCATTTCTACCATGACAGGTGCAAAATCCATTTCGGTCTAGATTTGTGAATATTTCAGTTGAAGTAGTCAGCCAGTCTATTGTAACATGTCTGCCATCTGATTCGATCAGGCGTACCAATCCTCCGAGAAAAGCTACAGCATAGTGAGGAAGCATCTGACAATGGGAAAAATCAAAAATCACGTCTAGATTGCCTTCGCGCGCATCTTGCTGAACGGAAAAGAGCAGTTCAAAGTCTTGAGTAACATTGTTGAGTGCGGGAATTACAATAGTTCGGTTCATGGGTGGCACTAATGCCCAGTTAAGCTTTTGACAGATAATAAAAACATAATACATTTTTGACCACTCTGTCAATTTCGCTATAAATCCTTCTCAGATAGATCCCATCACGCCAACGTTCTAGGTTTGATTTGCGGGTACTGCCCACAAATCAAACCTAGAAAACACCCATTGCCAAGCGCAAAATTCTGGCGATCAATCCAGATGGTCGAGAATTTATGATCGAGATTGGGATCGGTTTGCCGGATGGAATCGCTGCTGGTGACTAGGGATGTCCAGTTTGGATGGATGGACTGTACGATCTGGTAGACCAACATGCTGTGGACTCATGGCAATCGATCCAATTAGCGTCCAAACTAATTGGTCAGCTTCTGAGCTACTTTGTCAGAGATGATGGCGATCAGCTATTCCAGCCAGAAGAACGAGAGCCGATGGAGTTAGATGGATTCATTCCGCAACTTACACTCGAAAAAAACAGGCATACCTAAATGGTACGCCCGTTAGAATAAAGTCAATTTCTAAACCTGTTACTCGCCAACTGGAGCGAGTAAATCGGGTAGCACTACAGGTAACTTATCCTGCTTAGGTGTGACGATCGCTTTACCATCTTCGCCGATATCGACCACTGCGACCGAACCATCTTTGAGGCGACCATTGAGCATTTCCTCAGCAAGGATATCTTCCAATAGACGCATGATGGCACGACGGAGCGGACGTGCTCCATAGGCAGGATTGTAACCCTCATCGATGAGACGATCCTTGAACCTGTCGGTGACTTCTAGTTGAATCCCTTGCTCAGTCAAGCGACCGAATAGATCCTTGAGCATAATGTCGGCGATTTCTTTGACTTCCGGCTTGGTGAGCTGTTGGAAGACGATGATTTCATCGAGACGGTTGAGAAATTCAGGACGGAAGTAGTTCTTGAGTTCTTCGTTGACCAAGGTGCGGATGCGGTTGTAAGTTGCTTCAGTTTTGTTGTCTGAGAACTCGAAACCTAAGCCACCACCACCTTTCTCGATGACCTTGGAACCCACGTTTGAGGTCAAGATGATCATCGTATTCTTGAAGTCTACCGTGCGACCTTTGGCATCGGTGAGGCGACCATCTTCTAAAATCTGCAACAGCATATTGAAGATATCTGGATGCGCTTTCTCGATTTCATCGAATAGGACAACGGTGTAAGGCTTGCGGCGAACGGCTTCGGTCAATTGACCACCTTCGCTGTAGCCGACGTAACCTGGAGGCGAACCGATTAATTTGGAGACGGTGTGGCGTTCCATGTACTCGGACATATCCAAGCGGATCATCGAATCTTCGGAACCGAAGAAGTAGTTTGCCAGAGCTTTGGTCAGCTCGGTTTTACCAACTCCCGTTGGGCCAGAGAAGATGAAACTAGCGATCGGACGGTTAGGATTCTTTAATCCTACACGAGCGCGACGAATTGCACGGGAGACAGCCTTGACAGCCTCTTCTTGCCCGATCAACCGCTGATGGAGGGTTTCTTCCATATTTAGCAGTTTGACCGACTCAGATTCGGTTAATTTGCTCACAGGTACGCCTGTCCAGGAAGCGACGATGTGCGCGATGTCATCTTCAGTGACTTCGGGCATGACGCGATCTTCGGTTTCGTCAG
>JANNDQ010000400.1:0-3798 GCA_031387965.1 Chamaesiphon sp. OTE_75_metabat_567 | reverse complement strand
GATTCAGCACCAACCCATCATCAAAATATCGACGCACTCGAAAGATTAGAAACATTTCTCTACCTTACACCCGTCATTGGACTATTACCTTCAATTTGGGCAATCTATCGCCGCCAAGGGGATAAAAAACAATTGGCAGCCTGCCGTTTGTCTATATTTCTTGCCTTGGCTTGGTTGAGTATTTATCTCAGTCTCAATGTTGGTGCAGATCTCTCAGGAGCTTCTACAATTGGATTTCGACTGTTATTTCTTAATACTCTAGCGACATCTGGTTACTTTATGGCTAGCTTATGGCTAATGATGCTACTCTGGCAGAGGAAATCTTTGAAATTGCCGGGATTTAGTGCTTTAGCAAAACGGACAATTCAGTAAGCTCAAGCCGCCGCGAAACAGCCGCCAACTGGAACATCGCCATCATTTCCCCCACCCACCCCTAATTAAATCGTGAGTAAAGTGGACGCTAGAAAAGTCAACCAGCACCGCCGTAAATCAAGTAACCCCAATCCTCAAATGGTGCGTCGTCAGTCAGCAAAAAAACGCCGGAAAATGCCAGTGTGGGTGTGGCTGGGACTAGCCAGTATGGGGGCACTATCAGCTGCTGCTGGAGCTTTTTTGGCGGTCTCTTTAACTTCTGCACCACTCCAGCAGCGGGTACTATCCGCAGCAGATGCCGCATTCTTTAATCAAAATGGTAAAGAAACTTTTTCGCGGAGTCTATTGCAAGTTCCAGAAGTTTCTAAGCCAGTAAATATTCTATTGTTGGGAATTAAAACAAATCTTTCTGATATCAAGAATAGCGATGGGAAGGAGCGTAAAAGCACTGGCTATGATTCAGAGGTGGATTCACTCGATGGACTCTCAGATACGATCATGGTGCTGCGCTTCGATCCTCAAACTAAACGGACAATTGTGCTAGGGATTCCCCGCGATACTAAGATCGATCGAGACGAACGTGGCACTGAAAAAATTAACGCTGTAGACCAGGAAAGTGGCCCCGCAGCAGCGGCAAAAGAGGTGAGTAAGGTTTTGGGTGGTGTGGCGATCGATCGCTACATTCGGGTCAATAATATGGGGGTTACCAAACTAATTGATGAATTGGGTGGAGTTACTGTCACTGTTCCCAAAGACATTAAGTATCAGGATGACTCTCAACATTTTTATGTCAATCTCAAGGCAGGTAAACAACATCTCGACGGCAAAAAACTCCTCGGCTTGCTCCGCTATCGGCATGATGCTAATGGCGATATTGGTCGAATGCAGCGCCAACAAATGGTATTCAAAGCGTTGCTAGAACAATCTCTCAACCCAATGACAATGGCGCGAATTCCTCAGCTATTTTCAGTCGTGCAATCACATGTCGATACCAACCTCACAGTGGAAGAATTGCTTGCTCTAGGTGGTTTTTCGATGCAAAATGGCAAATCCAAAATGCAGATGTTGATGATGCCAGGTGACTATAACGGTGACGGTAAACACGGTGTTACTAGCTACTGGCTACCCGATCAGAAAGGGATTCAGAATATGATGGCACGTTATTTTGATCACGGCATGATTGATCTAGAACAACCAAAAGCAGCCAGCCTGCGCGTTAACATTCAAGACACCAGCCATTTTCCTGATGCTACGCTCAGGTTAATCAAGCGGTTGAATAAAGCAGGCTATGAGAACGTTCATCTCGATACTCCACCCAAAATCAAAGAAGACCTGGCTACTAGTCAATTCATCGCTCAAAAAGGTAATCCTGAAGTTGCTGAAAGTTTATCTGAGCTGCTCGGATTTGGAGAAGTCAAAGTTGATAGTTCTGGCAATCTTTACTCTGACGTAACAATTAAACTCGGTCGCGATTGGCTCCAACGAGAATCATCCTCCAAATCGGTAGCTCCACAAACTAATTAGGGCTTGCTGAATAAAGGCTAAAATCCTAAATCCATCTGCGCTGCACTGGCAGCAACGAGGATTTCCTCGTCTGACTTACTTACCCAATCAGTATCACCAATTTCCTCGTAGAATTTCTGATCGTAGGGACGAGTCCGAACTACCACGGGCATCGGGACAGCGTGCCCCAATATTAGGGCTTGCTGTTTAGAATCCAACTTTGCCAATACTGACTTTAACCCTTGGGCACCAGCGACACCTGTGAAGATCGCGTCGATATCTTTTTCGTCGTTAATTAGGGCGGTAATGCGGGTGCCAATTTGGGACATGATCTCATTATCAATCCCTGATGGGCGTTGATCGACGATCAGGAGTGTCACAAAAAACTTCCGCATTTCACGGGCGATCGTCCCGAAGATGGTACTCTTGGCAATGGCTGGATCTGAGAATCGGTGTGCTTCTTCGATCGTAATAATCAGTGGATAAGGTCTGTCAGCTTCTTGTTTGCTCTGGAGATATTGCTCGGCTTTATTGACATACAGTTTGTGAATCCGGCGGGTGAGCATGTTTGTCACCAGCATATAGGAAAGTAAATCTGATTGATTGCCAAATTCAATCACGACATTTTTACCAGCGCTGAGGGATTGAATCAAGCTTTTGAGATTATCTTGGCGGCTAATTGGTCGGAGATATTTGAGCTTTTCCAACCGCATTAGTTTGCGCTGGAGCGATGAGATCGATCCCTTGTGTCCCTTACCAGATTCACAAAAGATTGTGATATCTTCATTGGTCATTTCCAGCAGCCGACTAATCCAGCTACTGCCATATTCAGCCGCTAAAATATTCGCATTGTCCAGCGCTGCATCGGTCAAACCCAACTCACGCGAGACTAATTGGAGGTCTTCGATATCAATCATCTCGTAGGTGAGATACAGATCCTGCGCGTCGCGGATGCCCCTGGCGCGACTAGATTCAGGATCAAGGGTGTAGACAACTACCTCATTTGGAAATAACTGCCGCAAACCTTTAACTGTCCGCACATTTTTGCCTTCTTGAACAGCTTCCCACCCATACTCTGAGTGCATGTCAAAAATTAGATTAACAGCGACTTTCTTGCGAATTACCCCCGCGAGTAACAGCCTAGTCAAAAATGATTTCCCCGTCCCCGATTTACCAAAGACACCATTACTCCGCTCCACAAACTTCTTGAGATCCAAGCATACCGGAACATCCATATCCAATGGCTGACCGATCGAGAAATTCTTTCGCGTCGGATCGTCTTCCCAGCCAAATACCGATCGAAAGTCGTTCTCATTGGCATCAAATACCTGACTGAAGTGGCTAGGAACTGTCTTGACGGGTAAAAGCTCCCACTCCATGTTTGTCTGGGCTTCAAAGGAGGCTAGAACGGCTTTACCAGTTTCAGCTTTAGCTTTTCTACCTTTACCATTAGCACTGAGACTAGCACCACCATTCAGAGTTGGCGGGATTTGACTATATTTATTGAGCATCAACATCGGCGACAAGTTCACCGTGCCGTAGGTACCACTTCCCGACAACACATCTAGCAAAAAGTCATCTTCAGGATGAGGCGGGTTGACCAAAATCCGCTCGCTTGATGTCCCCAAACAGACATCGGTGAGCAAGCAAAAGAAGTCATATTGCCGTCCCCGCACTACTAAAAATTTACCCACTCGCATATCTTCAACTGAGATATCTGGATGTAGTCGGACTTCCAAGCCACCAGTGAGCGAACCTTCAATTACTGAGCCAAGGGGTTTATTCATGAGCTGGTAGATCCTAAAAATGGGCACACCCAAATCCTGATCGGGAAAATAAATATTTATTTACAGGTTGGATCTTATTTTTAATATTAATAGCACAAACTTATCATCGATCGGTAGCAATCATCTGAAACAATCT
>JANNDQ010000395.1:0-2365 GCA_031387965.1 Chamaesiphon sp. OTE_75_metabat_567 | reverse complement strand
GCCGATGTCGAAGTGATTGCAGCGGCGGATATAAATGATGGTTTTGCCCGACTGGAGCGCGGAGATGTACATTATCGGTTGGTTATTGATATGGCGACGCTCGATGCCCCATCCGAGGATACTACGGCAGTAGTAGTTTAGGTGAAGCCACCGCTCGCCGTTTAGCCAACAATGGTGCCAAATTAATGCTAGCCGCCCGCCGCGAAGATCGACTTCAGGATTTAGTGGCGGCGATCGCAAATAAATATTTAAATTCAAAGGAGAAAATACATGACAAACCCACGATCGCATCCATTAAAAGGTGCAGACTCAGCCGATGACGCTGAGAATGATGCCTATCGAGCCGAAGTAAATGGTGATGAAGCCGTTGGCGGTAGCACCGCAGTTCCCGATCGCAATGACATGGAAGAAATGGCAAAAGCAGTAGGGATTGAAGTAGATGATCACACCCCTCTAGATACTGATGAAATGCTGCAAAAGCGCGATCGCGATCGCTGGGAACTAGATCCCGCATCGGCTGATGAACATTACAGCCATTCCCGATCAAACGAACCACAAGAATAAATTTGAAAGCGGTGCTTCGCAACGCTTTCAAATTTATTCTTGGTTCGGGTTTGAGCGCTTTGCGCTGTAAATCTTGCTTACATAAATCATTAGGAAAAAATTATGACAGATATCATGAGTCGCGAAATTCAATTAGTTTCTCGTCCCAACGGGATGCCAACCGCAGCTAACTTTGCGATCGCTACAACCAAATTAGAACCACTTCAAGATCAACAAGTATTGGTTCGCAATCTCTATATGTCAGTCGATCCCTATATGCGCGGTCGTATGAGCGACAGGAAATCCTATGTTCCGCCCTTTGTGCTGGGCAAACCCCTTGATGGCGGCGCAGTCGGAGAAGTGATCGAGTCTCGCGCTAAGGAATTTAAGCAAGGAGATATTGTCACTTCCAGCTTTGGCTGGCGAGAATACTTCATCGCTGCGCCGAAAGCGTTGCATCTAGTCAGTCCAGAGATCCAACCGCTGTCAGCATATCTCGGTGCATTGGGTATGACGGGTATGACCGCTTGGGCTGGATTGAATTTAGTAGAAGTCAAAGCTGGCGACGTGATTTTTATTTCAGGTGCGGCTGGAGCCGTAGGTAGCGTTGCTGGACAACTAGCGAAGTTACGCGGATGTTATGTGATCGGGTCGGCAGGTTCTGCGGAAAAGGTCAAGTTTCTGCAAGAAGAATGTGGCTTTGATATCGCCTTCAACTACAAAACCGCTCCGATCCTCGACCAATTAAATCGAGTTGCTCCCGATGGGATTGATGTCTATTTCGATAATGTCGGTGGTGAAACTCTTGAAGCTGCACTTTCAGCATTAAGCATTCATGGACGGATCATTTCTTGTGGAGGCAGTTCTGGTGATAACGAAGAAAGTCCTCAGGCTGGGCCATCTAATCTTTTTAACATGACTATTAAACGATTGACGATGAAAGGGCTAATCGTTAGTGATTCTCTCACTCGTCAGAGTGAATTTGAGCAGGAAGTGGGCGGCTATTTCCGAGGTGGCAAGTTGAAGAATAAAGAGACAGTAGTAGTGGGCATCGAACATGCCGTGAGCGCATTTATCGGACTCTTTACAGGTAAAAATATTGGCAAAATGGTAGTGAAATTAGATTAAGAGTCAAGATTGGCGTAGCGAAGTGCCGCCAATCTTAATATCTTTAGGTGAAGGTTTGTATCTTATTCAATCAATTCACTCAGGAAATCAAGCGATCGCCTGTCACAGTAGCTCCATACACCAATTTCTGATCAAACTAACCACAAGAAATTTTAAAAAAGTGCTACCCCACAACACTTTTTTAAAATTTCTTAGTTCAGATTTGATTGAAAAGCGTTGTAAGCCAGAGTTGTTAATTCATCTCTGGTAAATATTTCTCAAATTAAGGAGTACATCATGAGTTTAGAAAATAGAGCTAAAGCGGCTGCTAAAAATGTTGAAGGCAAAGTGCAAGAAGCAGTTGGCGATCTGACTGGGAATACCAAAGATAAGGTTCAGGGTAAGGCAAAACAGGCTGAGGCAAATGTGCGTAATGCTGCTGAAGATGTCAAAGATAAAGTCAAAAAAGCTATTGACTAATTGGTTGAGTAGAGGCAATTTATGAATTGCCTCTACTACCTCTACTATGAGATGCGATTCTCAAGCCATTTTTGAGTAAGCCATAACTAAGTTGGAAACCATTACACCCTAATTATTTTCTATGCCTAAAGCAAAATTGACAGACAAAGAGATTACGGCGGCGATCGCCAAACTACCTGAATGGAAAGTAGTTGAGGGAAAGCTAAATAGAGCTTTCAAGTTTGATAGCTTTGTT
>JANNDQ010000347.1:0-3812 GCA_031387965.1 Chamaesiphon sp. OTE_75_metabat_567 | reverse complement strand
ATAACGATTTATCCTGAGTCAAATTCCACAGATATTACTATTCAATATCTGTGGCAAGGTTTATTAAATACTGGATTTGCGTTCCCAATTCTCTGGTACTTTCTCAAATGGCCCGGTCCAAACACTCTACTTCCTTACACTATTAATAGTAAAGCTAAATCAGATTTAAGCTGATTTAAGTTCTTCCTCCACCGGATGATTAGCAGTCAATATTGGCTCAGTTTTAGTATTTGTCAGTGACCAAGTGCGATCGACTTTCAGATTCAGAATAGACTTATGATAATTGCTGAGGATCTCGCGATGCCCGACGCTTAAAAATGTCATCCCAGAGCTTTGGAGCTGATGATATAGTTGGGCTTCGTTCTTAGAGTCGAGGGCGCTGGTGGCTTCATCTAGGATGGCGTAGGTAGGTTTATTAATCAGGAGTCGGGCAAAAATTAGTCGCTGTTGTTCACCGATTGATAGCACCTGCGCCCAATTTTGTTCAACATCAAATCCACCGTGTCTTTGTTCTAAATCAGGTAAATTGACCCGAATCAAAACTTCTTTTAATTCGGCATCTTCAATTTCTAGATCTAAATGTGGATACAGTAACTGATCGCGCAGTGTTCCCAAAACCATATAGGGTCGTTGGGGTAAAAATAGCATTTGGTCTAACGGTGGACGCAAAATCTTACCATCACCTGAATCCCACAAACCGACGATCGCCCGTAGCAAGGAACTCTTGCCACAACCACTCGGCCCACGTACTAATAAACCTTCTCCAGGTAGTAGCTTCAATGATAAACCCTCGACTAAAGTTCTTTGATAGTTTGGAGTCTGGAGCGTCATACCTTCCAACTCTAATCGATCGGCTGTAGTAATCTCAATCTTGGTTTGTTCAACTGTCTCAGCTTCACTATCAGTTGAATTATTAGCATCCAAAGAAGCCAAGAACGTGTACAGTCGATCGACTCCAGCTCCGAAAGTAGTGAGCGACTGAAAGCGCGATACAATCAGATTGAGTGAAAAGAAGACGCGAATAAATGCTCCCTGGGCTTCCGTGACTTTACCGATTTCTAATTCACCCGCAAAAATGCCTGGAGCGACAACAATTGCTGGCAAAATAAAGGGGATAAATTCGTAAGCATTAGTTAAAATATTTAGATTTAGTTCCCAAAATATCAACCGTTTAAAGTTATCAAAAGCCTCAGTAAATCTGCCTTTAATCCGCTCAGACTCACACTGTTCGCCTTGATAAAATGCGATCGCCTCAGCATTTTCACGCACCCGAACTAGCCCAAATCGGAAATTAGCCTCCTTCTTGAGCTGGTCAAAATTAAGCTGGGTTAAGGGTTTCCCAAATACCCCAACTGTCGTCAAGGTGCCAATCAGGGCATAGAGTACCAAAAATATAATCAACGGCGGCGAAATGCCCCACAGCACGCTGGCAAAGGCACCAATGGCGAGGAGCGAATCAACTACCGCTAGCAGCAGTGTCAGCGACTCCTGGGTGAAGCTCTTGACATCTTCACTAATCCGCTGATCGGGGTTGTCAATATTCGCATCAGTATTGGTGAGATTGTAAAATGCCCGATCCTGAAAATAACGATCAATGAAATGCTCCGTCAACCAGCGTCGCCAATTTAAACCCAATCGATCGCGTAAATACACATAACCCGCATACAGCGGTGCATAGACAACTAATGTCCCCGCAAAGATCAAGATCGTCTGCCAAAATCTCGCTTCATCTTTGGCAGATAGAGCTGATATGAGTTCGCCGCGCTTATTGTTGAGCAGGACGCTCAATCCGGTATAGCACAAGGACATCACAACAATCGACAGGAGTAGCCCCCGCGCCCGCCATTTTTCCTCACCCGACCAGTAAGATTTGGCGATCGCCCAAAACTGCTTAAATATAGTTAGATTGAATCGTTCCATTGCTTTTGTCCGGCACTGCTGTTACTAGTTATTGTAGATGCTAATAATTACCAGGGAATCCGGTTCCCATCCCAATTAAAGAACTCGCCGCTATCATTTGGGGTTAAACTATCCATGACAGTTAGTAATTGTGCGACAGTTCGATCGACTGAAAATAGTTTTTCAGGTGGGACATTGCGCTGGAAAGGCAGAGATAACCGCGTGTCGGTTGTGCCGGGATGGAGCGCAACTAAAATCGCCTGGGGACACGTTCGCTTATACTCGATCGCAGTTGTGCGAATGAACATATTTAACGCCGTTTTGGATGCTCGATACCCATACCAGCCACCGATTTGATTATCACCAATACTGCCAACTTTTGCCGAAATTGTTGCGAGGATCGATCGATCTCCATGTTTTAATAGTGGCTGAACTTGCTTAAACAATAACATTGCCCCAATACTATTAACCTGAAAATAACGCAATAGTTGATCAGCATTAATATGTCGCAAACTCTTCTCTGGCTGCATCTCGCCTTCATGTAAAACTCCAGCTGAATTAATTACATAGTGGAGCGTTGTTTGTTCACTTTGAATCTTGTGAATTACTGCTGCGATTTGAGCTTCATCAGTGATATCCATCTGAAGAGAACACAACCGAGGATCGGTGATTGCGAGTAGCTCTGTGGCTGATTCTAGTCGGCGATATGTTGCATATACTCGCCCGACTCCATCTGTTTCCAGTAACCTCCGCACGAATCCCAACCCTATTCCCTGTCCGCCGCCAACGATTAATGCCGTCTTCAAAATACCAACGCTTGAACTAATATTTGCCATTTATAATTTCTCTGTACTTTATAATTATGGTGAATATAAGTAGGTAAATACAATTTATTTATAAGATTCGTAGGTTGGGTTGCGCGGAGCAAAACCCAACTCACGCACCAACACCCTAGAAATGTTGGGTTTCATTCTTCAACCCAACCTACCCCTACTATGCTTGAATACACTTAACGAATAGCAGGAGTTTAAATGCTGATCCTAGCAACTCAATTCTCAATTCTCAATTAATTTCACTATTCACCAGCGCGAATCTTGGCTAATAATAAATAGAAAGGTTCCCAATTATTCTCTTGAGCGATCGGTTCCCAAATTGATTCAATCTGGGGACGCAATAAAATGGTTTGAGGATTCGATTTAGTCAGTATATCTTCAACATCTTTAAACTCTGCTTTGGGGATAGTACTCAAAGCTTGATGATAGAACTGCAACCATTTGTGATAACCAGAATTTGCCACCACTTCCGGCATTAGTTCAGCCTCAGTTAAGATTAAATTGAGATCATTTATCCACCTCAGTCTAAATGCTTGACTCAGATCATAGAAAAATTGATGATAGCCTACCTGAGTATCAGCTAATAGTTGCAGAGTCGCGACTAATAACTCATCCCATACTGGAGTTGTTGCTCCGATACAGCCTAGCTTAGCTAACATCAGTCGCTTGTATTCGGCGAAATAATAACCCTCAAATTTAGCCAGAGCTGTGGTCATTTCAATAGTGTCAATTACTGCACCCAAAGGCTGCTGAAGTAGCTCTAAGTTCAACTTACAGATGCCAGGTTGGTTGCCATAGCTATAGCGTCCATAGTGGTCAAAATAAGCGGCAGTAAAATCGGGATTATAAGTGGGTAAAAAGGCAAATGGGCCATAATCAAAACTCTCGCCCGTAATTGACATATTGTCGGTATTTAACACCGCGTGACAGAAACCCGCTGCCATCCATTGAGCGACTAATATAGCAACTCTTTCGACTAATTCGTTGTAAAATTGGGTATGGCGATCTATGCCCTCAATCTTGCTTAGATGACCATAGTAATATTCAATCACATGATCTAATAGCTTCTGAATTAAATCT
>JANNDQ010000341.1:0-8213 GCA_031387965.1 Chamaesiphon sp. OTE_75_metabat_567 | reverse complement strand
CGAATTGAATATCGTCTAAATCGTCATAGCCTGCAAAGCTCGGCAATCCTGTCCCAGCAAGTAAAGAAGGTAATTGCGCGTTGAAATAGACAACGATTTCATTCGTCGGGGTCACTTCTTCAAAGCGTACCCGCTGGCTCTTGGTGGTTTTAGGATTAGTCATCAGCAACATAGACCGGATCGAATTGGTTGCAATATGTGATCCTCACCTTAATTTTAGCCTACTCATCTTCGTAGAAGATTATCAATATGACTCGTCTCAACTTAACCTAAGGTCAGTTGTAAATGTTAGAATCTGTAGCTATAGCTAGGGGTGTCCGAAACCAGTCGGGCTGAGAACATACCCTCGCACCTGAGTCTGGGTAATGCCAGCGGAGGGAAGCTGTTTATGATAGGAAATTGACTATGCGGACTGAATGGATTGCTAAACGTAGCGGGCAAGAAAATGTCTCGCAAATGCACTACGCGCGCAAAGGTGTAGAAACTGAAGAAATGCACTACGTTGCCAAGCGGGAGAATCTGCCAGTGGATCTGATCCGCTCGGAAGTTGCCCGTGGACGGATGATTATCCCTGCAAATACGAATCATCCTAACTTGGAGCCAATGGCGATCGGGATTGCTTCTCGATGTAAAGTGAATGCTAACATCGGCGCGTCGCCAACTTTTTCGGATATGAAAGAAGAGGTTGATAAGCTGATGCTGGCAATCAAGTATGGTGCTGATACCGTGATGGATCTATCCACTGGTGGCGGTAATCTCGATGATATTCGGATGGAAATCATCAAGAATTCTACTGTGCCAATTGGGACTGTGCCAATTTACCAGGCGCTAGAAAGCGTCCACGGGAATATCGAAAATCTCACTCCCGATGACTTCTTACACATCATCGAAAAACATGCCCAGCAAGGCGTTGACTATCAAACTATCCATGCAGGTATTTTGATCGAGCACTTACCACTAGTCCGCAATCGGATTACTGGCATCGTCTCCCGTGGTGGTGGTATCCTCGCCCGCTGGATGTTGCACTTCCACAAGCAAAACCCGCTCTACACCCACTTTGACGACATCATCGAAATTTTCAAGAAGTGTGATGTCTCCTTCAGTTTGGGCGACTCGCTGCGTCCTGGTTGCACCCACGATGCGTCGGATCAAGCCCAACTTGCCGAACTCAAAACTCTAGGTAACCTGACTCGTCGCGCTTGGGAACATGACCTCCAGGTGATGGTAGAAGGCCCTGGACACGTCCCAATGGATCAAATCGAGTTCAACGTCAAAAAACAGATGGAAGAGTGCTCGGAGGCTCCTTTCTACGTCTTAGGACCACTGGTAACTGATATTGCTCCAGGTTATGACCATATCACCTCCGCGATCGGGGCGGCAATGGCTGGCTGGTACGGCACGGCGATGCTCTGCTATGTAACTCCTAAGGAGCACTTAGGTTTACCTAATGCTGAGGATGTCCGCAATGGGCTAATTGCTTACAAAATCGCTGCTCACGCTGCTGATATCGCCCGTCACCGTCCAGGCGCACGCGATCGTGATGATGAGCTATCGGCGGCGCGTTACAACTTCGACTGGAATCGTCAGTTTGAACTCTCCCTCGATCCTGAACGGGCGAAGGAATATCATGACGAAACTCTCCCCGCAGATATCTACAAAACTGCGGAATTCTGTTCGATGTGTGGACCTAAATTCTGCCCGATGCAAACCAAAGTTGATGCGGAAGCATTGACTGAACTGGAGAAGTTCTTAGCGAAGGAAAAAGAACCTTCAAGCATCGGTTAATTAGTAGTTAACAGCGCTCTAAACCCCCGACTTCTTGAAGAAGTCGGGGGTTTTTGCTCGATCAATAGTAGAAAATTCGTAGGTTGGGTTGCGCGGAGCAAAACCCAACTCACACGCCAACACCCTAGAAATGTTGGGTTTTATGCTTCAACCCAATCTACCCTAAAAGATTTGTCCTAAGTTAGGTATAAATGAATTGCGTAAAACCTAGCTGGTGGGCAGTGCCCACCCTACAAAGTATTCTACTAAAGCCTAAAGCCTAAAGCCGATCGAATGCAGCGAGAATAATTCGTTCGGTATCTGCCCAGTTGATACATTTATCTGTAACGGAAACACCATATTTAAGCTGACTGAGATCGGCAGGAATCGATTGCCCACCTTCGTGAAGATTGGATTCCAACATCATCCCGACGATCGAGTTATTACCATTAACAACTTGTTGCACCGCACTTTCAAAGACGATCGGTTGGAGCCGATAATCTTTATTAGAATTGCCATGACTGCAATCGATCACGATCCGAGGCGGTAGATTCGATTTTTTTAGTTCAGTTTCTGCGGCTTGAACGCTGATCGGATCGTAGTTAGGTTTACCTTCGCCACCACGTAAGATAATGTGTCCATACGCATTACCTTTAGTTTGAAAAACACTAACTTGTCCTTGCTTATTGATACCCAGGAAATTGTGTGGTTGTTTAGCTGATTGAAGGGCGTTTAAAGCGACTTTAACACTGCCGTCGGTACCATTCTTGAAACCGACTGGCATCGATAGCCCACTCGCCATCTCACGGTGAGTTTGAGATTCGGTGGTGCGGGCACCAATTGCCGCCCAGGAAATGAGTTCGTCTAGGTACTGAGGGACAATCGGATCGAGAGCTTCAGTTGCAGTTGGCAAGCCAATTTGAGTAATCTTGAGCAGTAAATTCCTACCAGTGTACAAGCCTTGTTCAACGTCAAAAGATTCATCCATGCCTGGATCGTTAATCAGTCCTTTCCAGCCGACAGTAGTGCGAGGCTTCTCGAAATAAACCCGCATGATTAGTAGGAGCTTAGATTGAACTTTGTCGGCTAGAGCTTTTAATTTGTGTGCGTACTCTTCTGCGGCGATCGGATCGTGGATTGAGCAGGGGCCGACTACAATAAACTTGCGGTGATCTTGAAAGTCCAGGATTTTTTGAATTTCGTGGCGATAGTTAACGATCCGCTGTTCTAATTCTGGCGATATTGGCAGCTTTTCCTTGAGTTCTTTGGGAGTAATCAAGATTTTTGATGAAATGATATTTGTATCACCAAGGACATTAGAGTCCATACTATTTTCTAAGTTCTGGATATCTAGATCTGATGTGGAATGTTGCATGAGGTTAAGGTATGAAGATCGGATGAATATAAAAATGTTGAGACAATCGCCGATCACATGGCAACATAAAAAATATGATTTTACAAGTTGCAGCTTACCCTTTATTACTGGCGATGCCTCTCAATCTCGGTAGTGGCGATTGCCAGTTAGATTGTTGGAAGTATATTAGTAATTTCAAATGGAAAGGAAGTAAGCATCGATCGATCTATTGCCCTCAACTGGGCATAATTAATTGCTAGATTCTAAATCGATGCCAACTGAATAAATACATGAGATTATAATAGTTTGGGTTGCCCTGACAAATGATGGTGTGTCCCATATTTCGGGTTATTTTGTGGAGACTTGCGACCTACTTGCGTTCATTATATCTAAAATCTGTGCCTTAGCACACTGTCGTTGAGCATAGTTCTGCCTATATTCACCATTCACTCACTACCATCAGCCGCTAAATCTCACGCTGGCAAAGAAGTATCGATCTTGACAGATTTGGTTGACCAACTAGCGAGAGGGTTAGAATGAGTCGTAAATCGTCAGTGTTTGCGATTCTCCATCGGAGAGGCTATTGCAAGGCAAACGCTCCGCTACCGCCAACGAGAATTAAAAGTCTAATCTCCTCAAGTCTCAACAACCCAAAACATTATGTTTGCCACCAACGCTCCCACTCAGCCGATTAATCCCGATAAGATTCGATCGAGTATCCAAGCTTTACAGCCCCAGCTGATTGCGTTCAGACGGCAGATTCACCAGCAGCCAGAGCTGGGATTCCAGGAGCAGCTTACTGCGGCGGCGATCGCCAAGAAGCTGACAGAGTGGGGGATACCACACCAAACAGGCATTGCCAAGACTGGGATTGTCGCGATGATTCAGGGACGCAAGACTAGTTTTCGACTCAAGACGCTGGCGATTCGGGCGGACATGGATGCTTTGCCGATTCAGGAAGCTAATAATGTCCCCTATAAGTCTCAACATGACGGGGTGATGCACGCTTGTGGGCACGATGGGCATACCGCGATCGCTTTGATGACGGCATACTACCTCTCTCAGCATCAAAATGACTTTGCCGGAATGGTCAAAATTATTTTCCAGCCCGCCGAGGAAGGCCCAGGCGGAGCGAAACCAATGATCGAGGCGGGAGTCCTCACCAACCCCGATGTCAATGCCATCATCGGGCTACATCTGTGGAATAACTTACCATTGGGCACCGTTGGAGTCCGCAGTGGCGCACTGATGGCGGCGGTAGAAAGATTTAATCTCAAGATTCAGGGCAAGGGTGGACATGGAGCCATGCCTCACCAAACAGTGGATTCGATCGTCGTAGCTAGTCAGGTTGTGAATGCGCTGCAAACGATCGTCTCCCGCAATGTCAACCCGATCGATTCGGCGGTAGTCACCGTGGGGCAATTCAATGCTGGAACTGCTAAAAATGTTATTGCTGATACGGCAAGTCTGGCAGGGACTGTCAGATATTTCAATCCCAATTTGGCTGAGTTTTTCCACGATCGCATTGACACAATTGTCGCGGGAATTTGTGCCGCACATGGGGCAACTTACGAGCTAGAATACATCAAATTTTATCCCCCAGTTGTTAACGATGAGAAAATTACCGATTTGGTGCGATCGGTTGCGGCAGATATCGTCGAAACACCACTAGGTATAGTCCCTGAGTGCCAAACAATGGGTGGTGAAGATATGTCTTTCTTTCTGCAACAAGTACCTGGTTGTTACTTCTTTCTCGGCTCAGCAAACTCAGATCTCGCCCTCGCTTATCCCCATCATCATCCTCGCTTTGACTTTGATGAAACGGCACTTACGACAGGTGTAGAAATCTTTGTGCGTTGCGTTGAAAAGTACTGTAATTAACCTCTGTTCGGAATAACGCTTTAATTGATACTGTCACAATAAACTGTTGTTAATCGCAGGGCAAACTGATACCAAATTAAATGATGTAAACGACAGATTGGCTCCTCCCCTTTCCAAGGGGAGGTTGGGTGGGGTAAACATCTGTCGCGTTAATTCTTTAAATTGGTATGATTATCAGTCTGCGGGATAAAACTGCTATTAAGTTAGTAAAACGCAACTGAAAAGCTGCCAAAATCATCAATAGTTTAGGGTTAAATTGCCCTACTAAGAGTTGATTTGGCAGCTTTCCAATGAGCAGAAGCAACTAAAATTGCTGTGGGTTCACAAAATTGTCGATCCAACGATTTCAATCAGTCCCGATCGGATCGTTGGCGTTGGCGTTGGCGATAGCCTGCCGTTAGGCACAGCCTCTGCCTTAGAGGATGTTTGGAAAGTATATTTTGCTACTTAGATCCTAGAGAATCCCCCTAGATCCCCCTTAAAAAGGGGGACTTTAAAGCCCCCTTTTTAAGGGGGTTGGGGGATTTGCACCAATGGTGGTATAAACTAATCGATCATGTCCGTATTTCCAAACATCCTCTTAGCAATAGCCTACCGGAGGTAATCGAGTCTAGGCTTTCTGAGCTGCTGCTGCTTTAACCCCTGCAATCACAGTTTCAGCAATGTTGTTTGGACAAGCAGCATAGTGAGAGAAGGACATCGAGAACTGACCCCGACCAGAAGTCATGTTGCGGAGATCGCCAATGTATCCGAACATTTCGCTCAAAGGCATATCAGCTTTGATCTTTACACCCACGCCAGTAGACTCCTGCGACTCGATCATCCCCCGCCGACGGTTGAGATCGCCAATGACATCACCCATATAATCATCGGGAGTAAACACATCCACCTTCATAATCGGCTCTAGCAGTTGAGGGCCAGCTTTAGGTACTGACTGGCGATAAGCTGCTTTTGCGGCGATTTCAAAGGCCATTGCGGAGGAATCCACTGGATGGAAGCCACCTTCTAATAGGGTGAATTTCAAGTCGAGGCAAGGGAAGCCAGCCAATACGCCTTTACCGATCGAGCTTTCAAAGCCTTTTTCCACTGCGGGCCAGTATTCACGAGGCACACTACCACCAGTCACTTTAGATTCAAACACAAAGCCACTGCCAGGTTCGCCTGGTTCCAGGGTATAGCCGATCTTGGCGTATTGACCAGAACCGCCGGACTGTTTCTTGTGAACGTAGTCGTCTTCGATCGTCTTGGTAATGGACTCGCGGTAGGCAACCTGCGGCTCACCGACTTCTACTTCCACGCCGTGGGTGCGCTTGAGAATATCCACCTTAATGTCCAAGTGCAGCTCGCCCATCCCTTTGAGGATGATTTCACCGCTCTCTTCATCGGTCATCATGTGGAATGAAGGATCTTCTTGCACCATCTTGGTCAAAGCTGCGCCCATTTTTTCTTCGGAACCCTTGAGCTTGGGCTTCACAGAGATCGAAATTACGGGTTCGGGGAAGACCATCGGTTCGAGGGTCGCTGGATTTTTTGGATCGCAGATGGTGTGTCCGGTGCGGACATTTTTCATCCCGACGATCGCGATAATGTCGCCAGCCTGGGCAGAATCGATTTCCTCCCGCGAGTTAGCGTGCATTTCTACCATCCGACTGATCCGCTCGGTTTTGCCCGTAGCAGTATTCAGCACCGTGTCACCCTTAGCCAGCGTACCGGAGTAGAGACGGGCAAAGGTCAAGGAGCCATAGCGATCGTCCATAATCTTGAACGCCAGTGCGCGCAAAGGCTTCGTGGGGTCAACAGAGGCAAATTCACCAGTGGCATTACCATCTAGATCTACTTCGGGCTGGGGGATGACTTCCATCGGGTTGGGGAGGTAATCTACCACCGCATCCAGTACCAGTTGCACGCCTTTATTCTTGAACGACGAACCGCAGTAAGTCGGGAAAAACTTCAGATCGCGAGTACCTTTGCGAATGCAGGCTTTGAGTTCTTCAGGGGTTGGTTCGGCTCCTTCGAGATAGCGTTCCATCACCGCATCATCTTGTTCTACGGCGATTTCCAGCATCTGTTCGCGGTAGATTTCGACTTTTTCTTTCATGTCTTCGGGGACATCGCTAATTGTGTAGCTGAGGGGGTCGCCGGAGTTGTCCCAGGTCCAAGCCTTGCGAGTAATCAGGTCAACCATGCCGATGAAGTCATCTTCGATCCCGATCGGTAGTACCATGACCAAAGGTTTAGCACCCAAGATTTTTTCGACTTGCGCGACTACTTTGTAGAAATCCGCTCCAGTTCGATCGAGTTTGTTAATATAAATCAGGCGAGCAACCTTAGAATCGTTGGCATAACGCCAGTTGGTTTCGGACTGAGGCTCTACTCCACCGGAACCACAGAAGACCCCAACCCCACCATCTAGCACCTTCAAGGAGCGATAAACTTCAATGGTGAAATCAACGTGACCTGGGGTGTCGATAATGTTGAGCTGATGCTCGTTCCAGAAGCAAGTAGTCGCGGCAGACTGAATGGTAATTCCCCGCTCCTTTTCTTGATCCATGAAGTCGGTGGTTGCTGCACCCTCATGTACCTCACCGATTTTGTGAATCTTGCCTGTCAGCATCAGGATTCTTTCGGTGGTGGTGGTTTTGCCAGCATCTACGTGTGCGAAGATGCCAATATTTCGATAGCGGGTGAGGTCTTTCATAATGACTGGATTAGATTAAATGCAACAACTAGTGGTAATGGGGCGATCGAACTAAGATCCATCATATTTGGTATGTGGCGATCAAACCCGCGTTAATTGAACTTGATCGTTAAAGATCGGCTCTTGGCGGACTGTGCTGCTTAAACTAATTATCGCACTTAGTTCACCTGGCTGTCGATCGCAGATCTGCTCGATAGTTATGGTCGATCGCGTTGGCGTTGGCGTTGGCGATAGCCTACCGTCAGGTAATAGCCTACATTAGGTAAAGCCTCTGCCTGTGTTGCAAGCAAGAAAACACAGCAAAAATCACCGCCATGAAGCGACTTAGGCAGAATCGAAATTTTAGGTCTGGCTTTTGTCAGACTTCAGAGTGGATGGTAAATTTTTGATTACTCGGAGGGGAAAGAGGTATGGTGATAGCGAAGACCAACTAGGCAATTGCTTGCTTGAGCGCTTTTTGCCACATTGCCATGATCGGATCTACGCCAAACCGTTCGAGTACTTTTGGGGCGTGGT
>JANNDQ010000340.1:0-8778 GCA_031387965.1 Chamaesiphon sp. OTE_75_metabat_567 | reverse complement strand
GTGACCGATAAAGAAGAAGAATCCTAAGACGAAGTGAGAACAAGCTAACCAAGCTCGTGGAGAAACATAGTTGAATGCGTTGATTTCAGTGATTACACCACCAACTGAGTTCAAGGAACCCAGAGGAGCGTGAGTCATGTACTCAGCAGCACGACGTGCTTGCCAAGGTTGAATATCATTCTTGACTTTGCTTAGATCCAAACCGTTAGGCCCACGAAGTGGTTCCAACCAAGGACCCTGGAAATCCCAGAACCGCATAGTTTCACCACCAAAGATGATTTCGCCCGAAGGAGAACGCATCAGGTATTTACCTAAGCCCGTAGGTCCTTGAGCGGTTGCAATGTTTGCACCTAGACGTTGGTCACGGATTAAGAAGGTCAACGCTTGCGCTTGGGAAGCTTCAGGGCCAGTAGGACCGAAGAATTCACTAGGGTAAACGGTGTTGTTGTACCAAACCATGATCGACGCTACAAACGCCATCAAGGATACAGCTGCTAAGCTGTAGGACAGGTATGCTTCACCAGACCAAACGAGGGCGCGACGTGCCCAACCAAAAGGTTTGGTCAGGATGTGCCATACACCACCACCGATACAGAGTAAACCAACCCAAATGTGTCCACCAACAACATCTTCTAAGTTATTGACACTGATAATCCAACCTTCGCCACCGAAGGGAGCTTTGAGCAAGTAACCAAAGATAATTGCTGGGTTGAGAGTAGGATTTGTAACCAAGCGAACGTCTCCGCCACCTGGTGCCCAAGTATCATACAAACCACCAACAAACATTGCTTTAATGACGAGCAATAATGCCCCAATTCCCAGGATCACTAAGTGAAAACCTAGAATTGAAGTCATTTTATCCTTATCTCTCCAGTCATAACCGAAGAAAGCAGAATACTGCTCTAGGGTGTCAGGACCACGTAACGCGTGATACAAACCACCCACACCCAGTACCGCAGAGGAGATCAAGTGTAGAACACCGACGACGAAGTAAGGGAATGTATCCACGACTTCACCACCAGGACCAACACCCCAACCTTGGGTAGCCAAGTGAGAAAGCAAGATGATTCCTTGTTCGTACATCGGTTTTTCGGGTACGAAGTGAGCTACCTCAAATAGGCACATAGCTCCAGCCCAGAAGACAATCAAACCAGCGTGGGCAACATGTGCGCCCAACAGCTTACCAGACAAATTGATCAGACGTGCGTTCCCAGACCACCAGGCAAAACCAGTTGAGTCTTGGTCACGACCGCCGACCATTGTAGTGTTAAAGGGCGTTTCCACTCTTGCAATACCTCGATCGATGAATATAAATACGGATTCAAAAAAACCGGAAGACAAACATAATTGTACATTTATCTTCCGACGTTTCAACGCTTAGAGCGCGTTACCACGAGGCAATACTTCTTCTGGGAAGATGAATTGTTCGTGAGGTTGATCCTGAGGAGCCATCCAGGCACGGATACCTTCGTTGAGCAGAATGTTCTTGGTGTAGAACGTTTCAAACTCAGGATCTTCAGCAGCTCTCAATTCTTGAGAGACAAAATCATATGCACGTAGGTTCAGAGCCAAACCGACGATACCAACAGAACTCATCCATAGTCCAGTCACAGGGACAAAGAGCATGAAGAAGTGTAACCAACGTTTGTTAGAGAACGCTACACCGAAAATCTGTGACCAGAAACGGTTTGCAGTTACCATTGAGTAGGTTTCTTCAGCTTGAGTAGGGTCAAATGCACGGAAAGTATTTGCATTGTCGCCATCTTCAAACAAGGTGTTTTCTACAGTAGCACCGTGAATCGCACACAGCAGCGCACCACCGAGAATACCCGCAACACCCATCATGTGGAAAGGGTTAAGAGTCCAGTTGTGGAAACCTTGGAGGAATAGGATAAAGCGGAAGATTGCAGCTACGCCAAAAGAAGGTGCGAAGAACCAACCAGATTGACCCAATGGGTAGATCAAGAAGACGCTGACGAACACTGCAATTGGACCAGAGAATGCTAGCGCGTTGTAAGGACGAATCCCAACTAGACGGGAGATTTCAAACTGGCGGAGCATGAAGCCGATGAGACCAAACGCACCATGAAGAGCTACAAACGCCCACAGACCACCAAGTTGGAACCAACGAGTGAGATCACCTTGAGCTTCAGGACCCCAGAGCAACATCAAGGAGTGTCCGACGCTGTTAGGAGGGGTAGAGAGAGCTGCTGTCAAAAAATTACAACCTTCAAGGTAGCTAGAAGCCAAACCGTGGCTATACCAAGAAGTAACAAATGTTGTACCTGTCATCCAGCCGCCGAGGGCCATGAATGCACAAGGAAATAGTAAGATACCAGACCAGCCGACGAATACGAAGCGGTCTTTTTTTAACCAGTCGTCTAGGACATCAAAGATGCCTCTGTCCGACTGCTGGCTACCAACTGCAATAGTCATGGTGCAGCAAAACTCCGGGATATTATAAGGACATGTTTTTGCAAGGCTGATTGGTACATTATAGTTACCTGATCAACTCGCGAGGACTTAGCTGATTTATTAAATCAGTTTACGTTTCTTTACTTAGTTTAATAGCATTGTGTCAAAATGGGCAGGATCTTTAGCTCTTCTTCGATAAAATTTAATATTTTGATCACAAATCGCCTATTTTGCTCTCATTTACTCAAGCTAGATAAGTATAAATACTCATAATTTAGTTGAACTAAGTGAAGTTTTTGTTCCTAATCTTACCATTGGTACTCCTGCTCCACCTAAGAATCGCTAATTACGAACATTATCACTGGCAGACTCTCTCTACGGAAGAATCCGCTTACAATAAGGTGTGATACTAAAACTTCTATTTTCCACATATTATTATGTACGTCATCGAAATCCTGATCAAGAACACGGCAATGCCTATGTCAGTACAACGGAAGACTGTCGAGGAAGCTACTACCGTCTATCAACAGGTTTTGGATGCGATGAGATCGAGCGATCACAGCCTGCTAGAATTGAGTTGCGATCGCCAGCCAGAGAAGAAGATTGCGGTGATGACTGATGCGATCGTTGCCGCGCAAATGTACGAAAAGTCTGGTGCAGCTGCTTCTGGCAAAACACCTGGATTTGTGGCTTTTGCTGGAGCTTAGTCTCAAGGTTGTTCAACATTATGGCTGAATCTTTACCGCTATCATTAGCCGCGAACGGATTGCCGTCTGCGACAGCAATCGAGGTCAAGGATCTTTCATTTGCCTGGAAATCTGGTCAAACCGTCATTGAAAGTTGTTCGCTATCAGTTCCACGCGGCGAGTTTTGGATGCTTTTGGGTACTAATGGTAGTGGTAAATCCACTCTGCTCCGGTTGATTGCTGGATTATTGACACCTCAAGCTGGCACAGTCGATCTTCAGGGTGGTTTGGGCATTGTGTTTCAAAATCCTGACTATCAGCTAGTAATGCCGACTGTTGGCGCAGATGTGGCTTTTGGGCTAGTTGCCGAACAACTCACCACCAGTCAAGTTCAGCATCGGGTTGCAGAAGCTCTAACCGCCGTAAATTTAGCTGAGTTTACGCGACGACCGATTTATGCGCTCAGTGGCGGCCAAAAGCAGCGCGTGGCGATTGCTGGAGCGATCGCGAGACAAAACATTGAGATAATTTTATTTGATGAGCCGACGGCGCTGCTAGACCCCGATGCTCAATTAGATCTGGTTGTCCAAGTCCGCGAACTCGTCCGCAGTCGAGGACTGACGGCGCTCTGGGTCACGCATCGACTGGAAGAGCTAGACTATTGTGATGGGGCATTTTTGCTGGAAAATGGTGTGTTGGTCGATCGTGGCAATCCCGAGCGGATGCGCCAAAGGTTAACGGGGGAAATCACCTCGTAATGTCTCACAAGTTGTTAATATAAGGAGAGATAATATCAAAATTTATTAAGAAAACTGTGATTTAAGCCATGCCTCCCTCACGTAAACAAGCGGTGTTGCTCGTTGACGGCTACAACGTGATTGGAGCCTGGACAGACTTACACGACAGACATACCAGGCATAATCCGCTCCAGTCAGGATCGCGAGAAGATCTAGAAATCGCTCGATCAAAATTGATCGAAGCGCTGATTAACTACAGTGCTTTTGAAGACTATGAGACAAAGGTAGTGTTTGATGCGTACAGTAGGGATGCACCTGCTTATTCTGAAGTCATTACGCCAAACCTGATCGTCCACTACACTGATGTACTGGAAACAGCCGACACATATATTGAGAAATTCTGCGCAGCCTTTCGGCACGATCTTCAATATTCAGGTTCTAGGCTAATTGTAGCTACATCTGATCGCGCACAGCAATTGACAGCAATGGGTTTTGGCGCTGAATGGATTTCTTCACTCCAACTAATATCTGACGTTGACTTTAGTGCCAAACGATCGAAACGACGGCATCGTCCCCAAAAACAATCGTCTGGCAGATTTCTGTTCAACTCGCTGGATTCAAAAGCCCAAGCGAAGCTCTCAGCGCTCCGACATGGCTTACCGATCGATGATACTTGACAGCCATTGACCCTGATCGTTACACACCAATTTAATCACGCCACCACAGCCTAGATCGTAAGTCTTCCAGTGACGATCACCAGTCAATGCGGCAACAATTCCGAGCACAGATCCTTTGTGAGCGATCGCCAGTATGTCCCGATCATTGCATTGTATTAGTTTATCTGCTATCATGGCGATCCGTGCATCTAGTTCAGCAATAGTTTCAGGGTAGCAAGGAATCACTTGAGACTGGTAACTAGCCACAATATTTGGGTAACATCGTATCAATTCACCAACTGGAGTAGTCTCTGGCATTCCCAACGTCCAATCTTCGCAGAGCCATTCACACAACCCCCACTCCAATTGAAGTGGTAGCTGAAGTAATCTTGCCAATGGATCTGCTGTTTGAATTGTCCGTAGGAAAGGAGATGTAAATATTCGCTTAATCTCTGTCTTAAATCCATTAAACTCTGCTGCTAACCTAATCGCCTGAGCAAGCCCTTCAGCAGAAAGTGGTGGATCGTAAGGATAGATTGCTGTATCAAACCATTCTGGCTGGACAAAATCTAACCGATGAGCGTGACGGACAAGCCAAAGTGTCTGCATAGCATTTAAATATCTCGAAAGTGTGCTCTAAGTCGCTATTGTATTACTAAACATTAACTATGATGAGAGTCAGAAATATTGTTCACGGAGCGTATTGTAGGCGATCAGGACGGTTATTAGTAGGCAGTTGGGTGTAGATACCGACCTCCTAAAGAGTTGAAATACCTACAGTCTTTACTGTCAGCCAATTAGCTGAGGATTAAAAAAAATAGTAAGTTAATGTTTAGAAATGTTAAGATTATTAGAACAAAAGTATATTTAAATCTAATCGCCCAAGTGCGACAAAATGTCCCTGATTGAAACAGCGATTGGCAATTTACCGTCAGCTGTAGATGAGAGGGTCAACCCTGCCATCAAGATTTTGCATCTAAATTCCCCACTACATTTTAGCCAGAGTCATGAAAACTGCTCAAGCATCAACTGATACTGTTCGTACCTACCTTCGTGAAATTGGGCGCGTGCCCCTGCTCACTCATGAGCAGGAAATCCTTTATGGTAAACAGGTGCAGCAATTGGTGATCCTGATGGCGGTTAAAAATACTCTGTCAGAAGAACTCGGCGTTGAGCCAAGTTTGACTGAATGGGCAACTGCTGCCGATCTCGACGAACTCCAACTCCAAAAAACTGTTGCTGCGGGCGAAAATGCCAAACGCCGCATGGTAGAAGCGAATCTCCGGCTAGTTGTGTCTGTCGCTAAAAAATATATCAAGCGAAATATCGACCTGCTAGATTTGATCCAAGAAGGCACCATCGGGATGCAGCGGGGAGTTGAGAAATTCGATCCGAGTAAAGGATATCGATTCTCTACCTATGCATACTGGTGGATTCGCCAAGCGATTACTCGCGCTATTGCTGAGAAAGCCCGCGCAATTCGATTACCAATCCACATCACCGAAAAGCTCAACAAAATCAAAAAAGCTCAACGCGCCCTCGCTCAACAATACGGACGAGCAGCGACAATCAACGAGCTAGCGGCAGAACTGGAACTGACTTCCAAACAAGTGCGAGAGTATCTAGAGCGTGCGCGCCAGCCACTGTCTCTTGACTTGCGCGTGGGTGACAATCAGGATACCGAGTTAGGAGATCTGCTCGAAGATCCAGGGATATCTCCAGAGGAGTATGTCACCAATTCATCCCTCCAGGTAGATTTGGAGCGAATGATGTCCGAACTTACCCCTCAACAGCAGCAGGTACTTACCCTCCGCTTTGGGTTGAAAGATACTCAGCCGCTCACTCTCGCGAAAATTGGCGACTTGTTGAATATTAGCCGTGAGCGAGTCCGCCAAATCGAGCGGGAAGCGATTGCTAAACTCCGCAAACGCAAAGCAGATATCGGTGAATATCTGGCTTCATAAATATTTTAAGTCCGCATTGGCGGGCTTTTTTTATAGACCCCATTTGAGATATGTCTAGCTCTTAGTGAAGGAGGGTGGGTTTTGTTTAAAATCGAACATAGCATCGACATTAGATTGCATGAACCCACCCCTACAGATCCATGCCTCATACATTTTACAGACAATTTGAGATTGTGGATTTAGAACTACCTCACAAACGAATTGGTGTCGCGATTATCTGGAATCTGTCTGGACAAATTTTGATCGATCGACGTAAGATTGGTGGTGCGATGGGCGGACTGTGGGAATTTCCTGGTGGTAAAATCGAGCCAGGGGAAACGGTAGCTGAATGTATCGTGCGCGAGATTCAGGAAGAATTGGCGATCGAAATTACCGTCGGTGATCATTTAATCACGATCGAGCATACCTATCCAACTTTTCAAATTACGCTGATCGTCCATCATTGTCAGCATATCAGCGGCACACCACAACCGATCGAGTCTGACGAAATCCGCTGGGTGGATATCTGTGATTTAGCTACATATAATTTTCCAGCCGCTAATGTCGCAATTATCAACGCAATTCAAGCCTAAAGCCTAACTTTCCGAAATCACCAGTCGCCACGTTGTATTAAGAAGAAGTGGAGTTTTGAGAGTGCCTGATGCACTCTGGCTCTAAATGGGTACAATCAAGAACAATGTGGCAGTGGTGGTAAAGTAATGGCGACAGAACTAGCGATTCGGACAGAAGACCTCACCAAGCAATTCGATCGTCATATCGCTGTACACGGCGTAGATCTAGCTGTAGCAGCTGGGGAAGTGTATGGGCTGATTGGGCCGAATGGTGCGGGTAAGACTACCTTGATGCGGATGCTAGCCACCGCTGAGGAGCCAACCATTGGCGAGATTTATATCAATGGGGAAAGGCTGCTCCGAGATGGGAGTAATACCAACCTCAAGCGGCTATTGGGTTATCTGCCTGATGACTTTCCTTTGTACGATGATTTGACTGTTTGGGATTATCTAGATTATTTTGCTAGACTATACAAATTAACCGCCGAACGTCGGCAGCGACGGTTGTACGACGTGCTGGAATTGGTGCAGCTGAGTACCAAGCGAAATAGTAAGATTGCCACGCTCTCGCGGGGGATGAAACAGCGATTGAGCCTAGCGCGGACAATTATTCACGAACCAATTCTACTACTTTTAGATGAACCTGTATCGGGATTAGATCCGTTCGCCCGGATGCAGTTTCGACAGATTATTAAGACGCTGCAAGAAGCAGGGATGACGATCTTGATCTCATCGCACGTCTTGAGTGACTTAGCCGAACTCTGCACATCGGTGGGAATTATGGAGTTAGGATTCTTGGTTGAGAGTTGTCGGCTCCAAGATCTCTATCAGCGCTTGAGTCGCCAACAAATTCTGATTAGTACCCTCGGTGATGTGGAAGTACTCAAACGGGAGCTAAAGAGCAATTCTTTAGTTAGCGATTTAGAGATATTAGTCGGTACAAATCAGATTAGAGTTGGGTTTTCGGGGACAGAAGCAGATGCCGCAGACTTATTAAGAGCGCTGATCCATGTTCAGTTACCGATTACACATTTTCAATGTACGCAAGAGGATCTCGAAACTATCTTCTTGAAATTAGGGCATCAGCAAGCATCTTAAATTATTTATAAAATAGATGATGTTTGAAACCTATCTACATGATATCTAATAACCCAATTCTCAATCCTCAATTCTCAATTAATTCAAGAGATACTAATTATGATTCTAGATAAACTAATTGACAAAGTGGGTGATTCAAATCCCCAAATATTTCGAGAACTAAAAGAACGACTGACATTACGGAATATCGGAATTGCGATCGCTGCTGCTCTAGTGATTCAAGGGTTTGTCCTGATCTATTTCAATGGACAGATTCCAGTACCAGCATATTATCCCAATTATGAATCTGGTAGCAGTATTCCAGTTCAAAAGCTGGTGGATGCTCATAGTAAGTACTGTAATTTTACAGATAATCAGTACAACTATCAAAATGAGTTCTGTAAGCTCGATGGAGCCAATAATTTTAATATTAATTGGCAATCTTGGTGGTCAGATGTATTCTTTTGCTTGAGCTGGATTCTGTCTTTCGGACTGATTTTAGGATCAGTTTATACATTAGTTGCTGATTTAGTTCAAGAAGAAAAACGCGGTACGCTCAACTTCATTCGGCTTAGTCCTCAATCAGCGCAGAAGATTTTTATTGGCAAGATTCTTGGTGTGCCAGTTTTGGTATATCTGGTAGCCGCTCTAATGATACCACTGCATTTGTGTGTGGGGCTTTCGATCGACGG
>JANNDQ010000322.1:0-2319 GCA_031387965.1 Chamaesiphon sp. OTE_75_metabat_567 | reverse complement strand
GCCGATTAACAGTTGTTTACCTCCCATCTTTCAGCAGACGCAGATCGATCCTCAAGCAATTCACGCAACTGGAATACCTGTCGAAGAAGCTGAATATGCAACGATTGGCGGCGGCTTGGGGAGTTTTATCTGGGTAGATTTACTCCGAGTTAGTGGCGTGAGTACTGATCGAGTGCGAGTATTGGGGATGGAACAACAGCCCTATGGACGCTATCAGCAACTCTGTCTCAATGCTCAGATTGTGCCCCAAGAACGGCTGCGATCGCCTGCGGATGCCTGTCCTGATAATCTTTGGGGTTTTCCCAATTACGCCACCTTAGAGGCGATTAGAGGCATAGCTAAGGGGAAATTAAAGTCAAGTCTCGGACAGTTTTGGCAGGTATTCGCCGAACCAACACTAGCGAATACTTACACGCCCAAAGCTGGCGACGTGATTGCGGCGATCGATCGGGAAGCAGCCAGAATTAGCTGGCGCAAGATGATTCGTACAGCTCACGTTCAAGCAATTCGCAAGACGACAGATGGACGATATGCGATCGTCTACACCTGTCAGCAGCCGACTGATTATGCTTGCACGATCGCCCGCTATGTGCATCTTGCTACTGGCTATCCAGCATTACAATTCCTGCCAGATCTCCAGGCTTATCGCGATCAGACTCAGGATGTGAAGACAGTCGTAAATGCTTACGAAGCTCACGAACATATCTACGAACATCTCGCCCAGTATGGGGGCACCGTGCTGCTGCGGGGGACTGGCATTGTTGCCGCCCGCATTCTCCAGAAACTCTACACACTCAGGCGCAATCATGATGGAGTCGAAATTAGAGTAATTCAATTACTCCGCTCTGCCAAGACTGAGGGGAATAAATACGGTTTAGCAGATCGGCAAGTGGAGCACAACTATGAATTTCAGCCCTTTAATTGGCCAAAATCTGCTTGGGGCGGACAGTATAAATCGACTCTCGAACATGCCACCCCCGAACAACGTCAGCACCTTCTCGCCGACTGGGGCGGCGTGACGACAATGAATCGTGCCGACTGGCGCAAAATCATCACTGGCGGCATCAATAAGGGCTGGTACCAAATTGTCTACGGTGAAGTTCAATCAGTCCTGCCAGCGAGTCAAAGCGGCACAGTTACCACAGTTCGCGAACCAGGAGTCAAAGGTGAAATCAAGCTAGCAGCAGACTTTATCATCGATGCTACTGCCGTAGATGCCCCGATCATGGCAAGTCCCCTCCTCCAAGATTTAGTTCAGCAATATCAGCTACCACTCAATCAGCTAGGCAGGCTAACTGTTACGCCTGATTTTGAATTAGCAGAAATGGCAAATGATGTAGGCAAAATCTACGCTTCTGGCTCAATTACCCTCGGCAACTACTATGCACCTGTAGATAGTTTCTTAGGCTTGCAATATGCCGCGTTTCAAATTGTTCAGGATTTACTTGCGCGGAATGCAAAGGAACTGAAGCCACTAGTATTAGTTCGATCATTCACTCAATGGTGGAAATGGATCGGTAATCGATCGCCAGATTAAGAAATGGTATAATTTGGGCGCTGACTGAGCCGATCGCGCCTACAGTGGAAGCTGATAGCTACCAAATTCAATCCTAATTTCTAACCAGTATGGAAAGCCAAGATCTACTTCTTTTAGTTGTATTACTCTGCCCAGGTTTATTATTGTCCGTCACCATCATGTTGACCTTTGCAGCAGGTGGTTAAGCTAGAAATGAATTTCTTTGGGTGTGTTGGGTTTCATTCTTCAACCCAACCTACAGATCTGTGTTTCGATCTAAGATCCCGATCTTACCAATCTGGCTGAGTCAATCCCCGCGCATGTTGATAACAGTTTTCAGCTTTCTCCCACTCTTGGAGACTGCTGTGAACCCTACCTTTATTGAACCAAAATTCGGGGTTTTCGGGATCTAGTCCCGTTGCTTGCTCAAAGCTAAATAGCGCGTTGTCAAGTCGATTGAGTTCCAGCAGACAGTTACCGCGACTATTCCAGGCTGAAGCTCGATCCGGATCGAGCTTGAGAGCAACTTCATAATCTGCCAGCGCAGCCTCATATTCGCGCCGCAGCAGATGAATATTGCCCCGACGATACCAGCCCAGGGTATGTCTGGGATCTAGCTCGATCGATCGATCCAGACCAAGGATAGCATCGTCTAATTGACCTAGAGCTTGGTGCGCGATCGCTTGCTTGTACCAAGTAGCGGCATCGTCAGCGCGGATCTGAATGCTGGTTTGATAGCACTGGAGCGCCTCAGCGTACTGCTGGAGGTTGAGATGGATGATTCCGGTATTATTCCAGCCGTT
>JANNDQ010000315.1:0-3537 GCA_031387965.1 Chamaesiphon sp. OTE_75_metabat_567 | reverse complement strand
AGACGCGCTATTAATGGATGAGCCTACCAACCATTTAGATGCGATGTCGGTGGAGTGGCTGCAAGAATATTTGAGTCGCTATCGTGGGGCTATACTATTGATTACGCACGATCGTTATTTCTTGGATAAAGTGACTAATCGGATCATTGAAATTGATCAAGGTGATATCTTTACCTATAGCGGCAACTATACTTATTACTTAGAAAAGAAAGCCCTTGCTGAAGAATCAATGGTTGGCACCCAGCGCAAACATGCTGGCTTGCTGCGTCGGGAACTAGCCTGGTTGCAACGGGGGGCAAAAGCCCGCAGTACCAAGCAAAAAGCCCGAATTGGACGAGCAGAAGATCTCAAAGAAAAAGAATTTAAACAGGCAACTGGAAAAGTAGATATTACTACACCAGGACGGAGAATTGGCAAGAAAGTAATCGAAGTTATGGGCGTATCTAAAGCTTATGACGATCGCACCTTGATTTCTGATTTTACTTACGAATTTTCACCCGAAGATCGAATTGGCATCATCGGTGAAAATGGTACAGGCAAATCAACCCTAATGGACATCTGTACCGGACGATTGCAGCCCGATAGCGGCACCGTAGACATCGGAACTACTATCCACATCGGTTACTTTGATCAACACTCCGAGGATTTGCTAGAAGCAGGCACTGAGCAAATGCGCGCGATCGACTATATCAAAGAAGTTGGTGAATATGTCAAAGTTGCCGATGGTAGTCAAATTAGCGCATCCCAAATGTTGGAGCGATTTCTATTTACGCCTAATCAGCAATATACACCGATCAATAAGCTTTCTGGAGGTGAAAAGCGGCGGTTATTTCTATTGCGAGTACTGATGAGTACACCCAACGTGTTAATCCTTGATGAACCAACCAACGATCTGGATGTTCAAACATTAGGCGTATTAGAAGAATATCTGTCCGAATTTAACGGCTGCGTGATCGTAGTTTCTCACGATCGCTACTTCCTCGATCGCACAGTCGAGAAAATATTCGCCCTTGAACCCGAAGGTAAAATCCGTGAATATCCAGGTAATTATTCCGTCTATCTCGATTACAAACAAGCAGAAGCCACAGCAGATAAATTAGAAGCTAAAAATCAATCTAATTCTAAATCAGTTGCTAAGCCTGCTCCCATTGCGGTTGCCCCAGCACCACCGCAAGATCAGAAGAAACGCCGCTTATCGACATGGGAGCAGCGGGAATTTACCAAGCTGGAAACTCAAATTGCTAAGTTAGAAGCTGATAAAATCAAGCTGGCGCATCAATTATCTAACTCACCTAAAGCAAATTATAGCCAGCTTCAGGAGTTAAATATTCAATTAGAGCAGCTGAATAAGACGCTTGATAGTACAACGGAACGGTGGTTAGAATTGGCTGAGTTTGGATAGATTGGATGTTTAATCCCTTCCTAGTATTAAATTTATACATCTAGAAGGGGTGGATGGTGGATGGTGAATGGTGAAGAAGCGTAAAAATTGCGGCTAGATTCGATCGAGTCGGCAATAGATCGGTAATAGTAGGTAGAGATACTGACAGATGACTGAATATATCAAAAACTAACTATTTAAAATATCTATGACCACAGTCACCGTAACCCAGACAGTACTGTCCCAGCCCGTGCTGGGTTCGCGCCGCTTTAGCAACTTCTTTTGGGCGATTATCGTCTCCATTGGCGGGATTGGTTTTCTCTTGGCTGGACTCTCTAGCTATTTCAAAGTCAATTTGCTCCCCGTTAGCAATCCCCTCACTTTAGCTTTTATCCCTCAAGGAATTGCACTAAGCTTCTATGGTGTCGCTGGCACCCTGCTGGCTACTTATCTCTGGGTAGCAATCTTACTGGATATTGGTGGCGGTTATAATAAGTTTGATCGTGAAGCTGGAGATATTACGATTTTTCGGAATGGTTTCCCTGGCAAAAATCGCCGCATCGAACTCGTGAGTAAGATTGCCGATGCTCAAGCTGTGCGAGTCGATATCAAGGATGGACTCAGCCCGCGCCGTACCCTCTACGTGCGAATTAAAGGGCGACGGGAGATTCCTCTCACTCGTGTTGGTGAACCAATTTCACTAACTGAGTTAGAAACCCAAGGTGCAGAGTTGGCTCAGTTTTTGGGAGTACCGTTGGAAGGATTGTAATTTAGTGAATGGTGAATAGTGGATAGTGGATAGTAATATAGAAAAACACCTGCGGTGATTGTAATGCCTTTTAATCCTTTGTGATATTGAAGGAGATTGTTATTTTTGCGCTAAAACTAATCGATTATCCACTATCCACTATCCACTAACTCAGGAAGATTCCGATGCAAGTTGTACTCGAACACGTAATCAGCGATCCGCAGGTAGATATTAGTCAGGGTAGCAGCCAGCGTCAACTATCGATCGAAGTATCTGCTCTAGCAGAGCCAGAAGATCGAAAATTACCGCTGAATTTATGCCTAATTTTAGATCATAGCGGATCGATGAAGGGTACCTCTCTAGATACTGTCAAAGATGCTGCTAAGGAATTAATTAAGGGTTTGAAGTCTGAAGATCGGTTATCGATAGTTGCCTTCAATCATCAGGCAGAAGTCATTGTGCCCTGCCAGCAAGTTAGCGATCTTGGGGATATTTTCGCTCAGATCGATCGATTACAAGCCTCTGGGGGCACAGCGATTGACGCAGGCATTAAACTAGGGATTACTGAATCACTTGGCGGTAAGCAGGATCGAGTTTCTCACGCTTTTATCCTCACTGATGGCGAAAATGAGCATGGGGACAATGAACGCTGTCTGAAACTAGCTGGATTTGCAACCCAAAGTAATGTAACCCTCAATACCCTCGGATTTGGCGAACATTGGAATCAAAATATCCTCGAAAAGATTGCTGATACTGCCGCAGGTACCCTGGCTTATATTGCCGAAGCAGCCCAAGCAGTGAGTGAATTTGGGCGGATCTTTAATCGGATGCAGTCAGTCGGATTAACAAATGCTTACTTGCAAATAGATCTCCAGCCCAAAGTTCGACTCGCTGAACTCAAGCCTATCGCCCAAGTCGCGCCAGATACGATCGAACTCACCGTCGAAGATGATGGTAAGCTCCAGATTGTCCGCCTCGGAGACTTAATGAAAGATCTCTCACGGGTAATCCTGGTAAATACCTACATCGGACAACTTGCCGCCGGAGAACAGTCAATTGCCACCCTCCAAATTCGCTATGACGATCCTGCCAAGGGTTTAACCAATCTCCTCACTCCACCTGTGAGCGTCAACGTCAACATCATTAGCAATCATCAACCAGCAGTCGATAGCAGCGTCCAACAGCATACTCTCGCTCTCGCTAAATATCGCCAAACCCAGCTGGCTGAAAAAAAACTCCAGCAAGGAGATCGCTCCGGTGCCGCTACTCTGCTCCAAACCGCTGCTAAAACAGCACTGCAAATGGGTGATACCAACGCTGCTACCGTCCTCCAAGCGAATGCAACTATCCTCCAAGGTGGCGAGGATCTCTCAGAAGCGGACAAAAAGCAAACCAGAATTGTGTCTAA
>JANNDQ010000261.1:0-7415 GCA_031387965.1 Chamaesiphon sp. OTE_75_metabat_567 | reverse complement strand
ATATTTTGGGGATACAGCGAGAGTCCCCTACGGTACTCGCACTCCAGCAGAAATTTTACAATTTACCCGCGAAACCCTGGATTGGATGGTGCAGCAACGGGTGAAAATGGCAATCATGGCTTGTAATACCAGTTCTGCCCTAGCATTAGAGACTGTCCGGCATGAATATGATTTGCCGATTTTGGGAGTGATTTTGCCTGGAGCCAGAGCTGCGGCTTTACAGGGACATAGGATTGGGGTGATTGCGACTCCAGCTACTGTCAAGAGTAATGCCTATCTCCACGCGATTCGAGAAGCAAATCCTGATGCAGACGTATGGCAAGTTGCCTGTCCTGAGTTCGTACCATTGATTGAAAATAATCGGCTCGAAGATCCACACACACTAGCAATCGCGAAAGAGTATATTCAGCCATTACTCGATCGATCGATCGACACTCTAGTCTACGGTTGTACTCATTACCCCCATCTTGAACCAGTCTTCCGCAAATTTATCCCCAACCACGTAAAATTTGTCAACCCTGCCATTCATGTTGTCAGTGCCGCAAGTAGTGAACTCAAGCTACTTGGTATCCACAGCCAGATTAAGGCGGTACCGACAAAATTTATTGTCAGCGGCGACCCTGACCAATTTAGCCAACTTGCCACCCAATGGCTACCAACTCAACCACGGGTTGAGCAGACAACCCTACCAGCACTCTTTTAGGCTGTGAACTTGAACCAACTGATGCTAAGTCTTTAATGTCTGCAAAATAAATAAGATCGGTCAAAACTCGCCTGTATCCTCAAATTCTCCCCCTAAAGCCTAAAGCCTAAAGCCTAAAGCCCAGACCCTAATCCCAATCTGGTAGAAAAATAGCTTAGAATGAATGTAAACTTTCGTAAACTCACCCTCTGAGCCGCTCGATCGATGACCTCAGTGAAATCCCTATTTGCCCCTGTTGAAGCTGACTTGGAAGCTTTAACTGAGAATCTCAAAAACCTTGTCGGTGCTCGTCACCCAATTCTATACGCCGCTGCCGAACATTTATTTGGAGCTGGGGGTAAGCGTGTGCGCCCAGCTATCGTCCTGTTGATTGCCCGGGCGACGATGCGTGGTGAGGAGATTACCCCGCGTCACCGCCGACTTGCCGAAATTACCGAGATGATCCACACGGCAAGTTTGGTTCATGATGATGTTTTAGATGAAGCTGACACGCGCAGAGGCATCGAAACAGTTCACAGTCGATTTACCAATCGAGTTGCCGTTCTCGCTGGCGATTTCCTGTTTGCTCAGTCCTCTTGGTATCTGGCTAACCTAGATAACCTGGAAGTAGTTAAACTGCTGTCACAGGTGATTATGGACTTAGCTGAGGGCGAAATCCAGCAGGGCTTGAACGCCTTTGAAACCGATTTCTCGATCGAAGCCTATTTAGATAAGAGTTATCACAAAACCGCCTCGTTGCTGGCAAACAGTGCGAAGGCAGCAGGATTACTCAGTGACGAGTCTACGGCAATCTGCGATCGACTCTACTTATATGGACGTAATTTGGGACTAGCGTTTCAGATTGTCGATGATATTCTCGACTTTACCGCTTCCGATGAAGTCTTAGGTAAACCCGCTGGTTCGGATCTAGCCAGTGGCAATCTGACTGCACCGACGCTCTATGCAATGGAAGAGCATCCCCAGCTTGTCGAACTAATCGCAACTGAATTTGAAGATCCGGCGGATCTAGAGACAGCCATGAACCTAGTGCTGAATAGTCAAGGGATTGCAAAATCTCGCGCTCTAGCCAATCATCATGCTCAGCTAGCCCTCGCGCAACTCACGGGATTAGCTCCTTCTGATTCGCTCCAAGCGTTATTCGATTTATCCGACTATGTGCTGAAGCGACTCTATTAGAATTGTTGGGTAGAGGCAATTGCTCTCTTCCCATTTACCATTTACCGATCAGCCCAAAGAATCATTGGTTAAAAGTCGAAAGAATTAAGGAATGTAATTTTTTTGGTGTAGAGGCAAAGACAGGTACAAATCGGGATTATGATGATAAAAATTGTAAAGTTTCGTAAGAAAGAGCAGTTATAAAATATGCCTATCCCTTTATTAGAATACGCTCCATCCACTCAGAACTCGCGGATTAGAGGTTATGAAGTAGCTGGTGACGATCAACCCAGAATTTTCTCGACCGATAACCTACTATCATCTGGTCAAATTAGCGATCTGATTGAAGCAGCTTATCGTCAAATCTTCTTTCATGCCTTTGCAGCCGATCGCGAAAAGTTCCTAGAATCCCAACTGCGAAGCGGACAAATCACCGTCCGTGGCTTTATTCGCGGCTTGTGTTTATCCAATACTTTTACCAATAGTTTTTATAATCTCAATAGTAACTACCGCTTTGTTACCCATTGCGTCCAAAAAGTATTAGGGCGCGACGTTTACAGTGAAGCGGAAAAAATTGCTTGGTCGATCGTTGTCGCTACAAAAGGGCGAGCAGGCTTCATTGATGACCTGCTCAATAGTGATGAATATCTAGAAAATTTTGGTGACAGTATTGTCCCCTATCAACGTCGGCGGGTATTACCTTCTGGGGCGAGTGAGTTACCTTTTAACATTCAATCTCCTCGCTACAATGAATACCATCGCGGCAAATTAGGATTTCCAAAAATCAGCTATTCAGTTGCTAAACGCAGCGCTAGTCCAGCACCCCAAAAGCCGAAAGCTGGCGATCCTTCCATGTTCGCAGCAATGGCTCAAAGCCTCGGCTTTCTCGGCAATGCTCCTCAGTCAATCTCAGCGCTCAATCTAGATTATGAAAATCTAGTGCCTCGCAGATAGGGGTTAGGGTTTTAGGCTTTAGTGGTAGGTTGGGTTGCGGATGCGCTCCGGTCGGGTTTCCCGACCATGGAAGCGCACCAAGCAGAAGAATGAAACCCAACATTTCTAGGATGTTGGTGTGTAGGTTGGGTTATCTCTTGACAGAGATGCTATTGCTAGGGCAAACGCTCCGCTACCGCTAGTGCTGCGCGCAACCCAACCTACAATTTCTGATCCCTAAAGCCCAATACCTAAAGCCTAAACCCTAACTTAACTATCTATTTAGATTCGTAACTGGGATAGTGTGCGAAGATCTAGATGTAGCATTCTAAATCTGTTCGCTACTAGTTAGTGGAGATAATCGATGACAATTACACAGCAAGTCATAGAGAATATCAACGAAAACAGCAGTGTGACGACCAAACGAATCTTAGTAGTTGATAACGAACCGTCAATCAGAGAAGTCGCTCAAATCTCATTAGAAACTGTAGCTGGATGGGAAGTGACGATCGCGGGTTCTGGACTAGAAGGATTAGCTGCGGCTGAGCGAGAACAGCCAGATGCAATTTTGTTAGATGTGATGATGCCAGATATGGATGGATTGGACACCTTTAGTCGCCTCCAAGCAAATCCTAAAACTCGATCGATTCCGGTTATTTTACTCACTGCCAAAGTTCAGACTAGTGATCGTCAAAGCTATACCGACATGGGGATTCGATCGACGATTTCCAAACCCTTTAGCCCATTAGACTTAGCCCAACAAATTGCGACAACACTGGGTTGGAAGCTTTAGTGTAGGTAGATATGCCGCAATTAAATATAGTTAATTTTAATGATTGGGTACTAATTTGGATCGCTACAGCTTAGGTGAAGATCGTGAAAATTTTAGTAATTGAAGACGATCCACTTGTCGCTGATGCGCTGAAAAATATTTTAGCCGATCGTCAATATGCAGTTGAAATCGCCGAAGATGGTCAAGTCGGCTTGGACTTTATTGAAGCATTTGACTACGATCTGCTGCTGTTGGATGTCGTCTTACCAAAAATTGATGGGATCAGTATTTGTCGGTATGTGCGATCAGGTGGTTACATGATGCCGATCTTACTGCTCACAGGTCAGGATAGCAAACACGATCGGGCGATCGGGCTAGATGCTGGAGCTGATGATTATGTAGTCAAACCTTTCGATCCAGAAGAGCTGTCAGCACGGATTCGCGCCCTATTGAGGCGCGGTGACGACAGGCTACGCCCAGTTCTAAGCTGGGGAGATCTGACGCTCGATCCGCATAGCTATGAAGTCACCTATCAGCATCAGCTATTGAGCCTCACCCCGAAAGAATATGCCCTACTGGAATTATTCTTACGGTACAATCGGCGATTATTTAGCTGCGGCGCAATTTTGGAACACTTGTGGACGTATGCAGATACGCCGAGCGAAGAGGCGGTGCGGACGCATATTAAAGGACTCAGGCACAAGCTCAAAACAGTCGGCGCGCCGACTGATTTCGTTGAGACTGTCTATGGGATTGGCTATCGACTCAAACCATTAGGTGGGGAACGGGGGGCTGAGGGGATGGGGAGACGGGGAGATGAGATTTCACCTGTCAATTCTACAAAATTGACACAAGATTCCGCTCAATTTCTCACTGCAATTTGGAACCGACATTACCCAGAAATGCTTGATCGAGTCGCATCGATCGATCGAGTGATTGTAGCGCTGCAAGAGCTGTCCCTAACTCCTGAAATCCGCAAACTAGCTTGGCAGGATGCCCATACGCTGGCTGGTTCTTTGGGGACATTCGGACTGTCTCTCGGCTCTCAAGTCGCCAAAAAAATCGAATTATTGCTGGGAGAAAATGCCCAGCTCACGCCCGCTCAACTCCCTGACTTGCAAAGTAGTGTGAATTTATTGCTAGCAGAAGTGACTAGTAGAGCGCCAGTAGAGGTAACAGAGAGCATCGTACCACCTCAAATTCCATCACCTTGTTTATTGATCCTCACTCAGGATCGAGAATTAGTCTCGGCTATGAGCTGCGCCGCAGGTAAGTTTGAAATTGTCAGCGCCACTGAGTTAGTGCCCAGTCAATTAGCCCAAACACCCGCTGTGATTGTCCTCGATTTAGATTGTTTCCCACAGCCTGCTGGCTTGATCGTATTATCTGAACTCGATCGAGACTATCCGCATCTGCCCGTAATAGTTTTGAGCCAACCTGCTACCGGAGTATATTCTGAACCACCAACGCAGATCGCGGCTGCAACAGCTAACAGCCTGCAACAGCGGATTGAAGTTGCACGCAGAGGGGCGAGACTATTTTTGGTCAAACCGTTGTCTGTGAGCCAGATCTTGCAGGCTGTCGATCGGGTGTTATCGCAAGCGCATACTGGTCAAATTAAAGTTACGATTGTAGATGATGATCGATCTATTCTCGATAGCGTCAGCACGTTATTATCGTGCCAAGGGATGACGGTAACGACTCTATCCGAACCCAGCCGCTTTTGGGAAGTTCTGGAGGCTTCCACGCCCGATCTGCTGATTCTCGATCTAGATCTGCCTACTCATGATGGCATCGAGCTATGTCAAGCTGTTCGCACCGATCCACAGTGGGCGAGTTTACCGATTTTATTTCTCACTGCTCACACCGCTGCGGTGGCGATCGATCGGGTCTTTGCGGCTGGTGCTGATGATTTTGTCACAAAACCATTTACTGAGGCTACCCTCATCACCAGAGTGCTCAATCGGCTCCAAAGATCTGGACTACACCAGCGTGAGCCAGCCAAATAATTGTTCGACGGTGAGTGCATGAGTTATGAACGATCGCATCTACATCTAAACAACTTACACTTAAAAGGTTGCCACACCTCAATTTTGCCGTTACATGCTTCAATCACTCACCGCCGCTGAATTAGTCACCCCATTTAGCCAGCGGCTGGATGCGCCTCTGAGTAAACAACCAATCTCGATTCTCCAGGTAAATCTAGGTAAGCGCTGCAATCTGGCTTGTAGCCACTGTCATGTCGATGCCAGTCCTCACCGTACCGAGGAGATGTCTGATGCGATTGTCGATCGAGTAATCGATATAATCAACCGATTTCCTCAACTCAAAACTGTCGATCTGACTGGTGGTGCGCCGGAACTCCTCAATGGATTCAAGCCGATCATTGCCGCAGCTGTCGCCACCGACAAACAGGTGATTGTCCGTTCCAATTTAACAATTTATTTTGTACCTGGCTATGAAGATATTCCTGAATATTGTGCCCAAAATCAAGTCCGAATCGTCGCTTCATTACCCTGCTATCTAGCTGATAATGTCGATCGAATGCGCGGACAGGGCGTTTTTGATGATTCGATTAGGGCACTCCAGTGGTTGAATCGGCTTGGCTACGGTCGCAATCCTGATTTACAGTTAGATTTAGTTTACAATCCACCAATTCCGACATCAACAGATTTTCGACTCACGCCCGATCAAATATCACTTGAACAAGATTATCAAGTGTTCCTGAAAGAGCATTTTGATGTTCAATTTAACAGCTTATTCACCATCACCAATCTACCGATCGGCAGAACTAAGTTCCAACTAGAACACCACCGACTTTACCAACCTTATCTTCAGTTCTTGGAGTCTAATTATAATTCGGCTACGCTAGCTGGATTGATGTGTCGTAACCAACTATCGATCGACTATCTCGGTAATGTTTATGACTGTGATTTTAATCAAATGGCTAATCTTCCAGCCCTAACGCAATCCGGCGGAGTAGTCACAGTTGAAGAAATTCTCGCCACTGGTAATTTAGATTTAATCAATGAAATTCAGACTGAAACTTTCTGCTATGGCTGTACGGCTGGCTCTGGCTCTAGCTGTGGTGGTGCATTGGTTTAGTAAATGATCGATCGCACATTCACTCTGATTATTTTTACTCGCTATCCAACTCCAGGCGTAGTAAAAACTCGATTAATTCCGGCTATTGGCAGCACCGAAGCCGCAATATTGCATCGCCAAATGACTGAATCTACAGTTCAAAAAGCGCGAGAATTATCCGAGCAATTACCAATATCGTTGGCGGAGCCTTGCCCTTGGCATTACAGAATGAGAATCGCTGTGCATTTCGACGGCAGTAATTGCCAGCAAATGTCTGAGTGGTTGGGTGCGGATCTGATTTACAAAGATCAAGGTGAAGGTGATTTAGGACTGCGGATGGATCGATCGATTTCAGCGGCATGTCAGTCAGGATTTGAGCGGGTAGTACTAATCGGCACTGATTGTCCCGATCTGACTGTAGAGATCCTCGCACAAGCATTTGAGCAATTAGAACGCAGTGATCTAGTCTTGGGAGCGGCAGTAGATGGAGGTTATTATCTGATTGGGATGTGTCATCCTCAGCCTAAATTATTTGTCGATATCGAGTGGGGTACCGATCGAGTATTGCAGCAAACAATCGCCGTTGCTCAGGAATTAAATCTAGTCATCAGTTATCTCCCCACACTCGCTGATATCGATCGTCCTGAAGATTTAGCCCGACTGGGTGCTAGGATTTCGATCGTGATTCCAGTACTCAATGAAGCGGCAACAATCGCTCAAGTGTTAAGCAATCTTCGGGCGGTGGTGAATATTGAGGTAATCGTCGTC
>JANNDQ010000128.1:0-6262 GCA_031387965.1 Chamaesiphon sp. OTE_75_metabat_567 | reverse complement strand
TTAGGCTTTAGGTTTTAGGCTTTAGGCTTTAGATGTTCTGTAGTTCTGTAGTTTTGTAGGGTGGGCACTGCCCACCATTTAGGTTTCAGCTTACCAGCTAGGTTTGAGGCATGATCTCTTTAGAGCGTGACGATCGCAATTGCGGGCAATCTCAGCTTTACAAAATTTTTACTCAGGTACAAATTCCGTCTGAACTTGTTCTTTACCATCACTGCTGACGATGATCGATCGATCTTGGAGTTTTCCAACACCGCGAGTGCCAGTAAATTTAATCGCTGGATCGATTTGTTGATAGACAACATTACCAGTTCCGACTAGCTGTTGGGAAGTAATTTCCCAAACTAATCGATCTGCTCGAAGTTTTGCTTGATTTCGAGTGGCTAATCCCAGCGCATTTCCGGTGAGGGTGGCAATCGAGGCTCGGAGGTCTAGCTCACCATTATTCGCGTTGACAACAATTCCTTCTTGTTGATGGACGATCTTCAGCGGTCGATCTGCGGTGACTAGTTCTTGATCGAGATTCCAACTAAAGGCTTCGCTATTTGCCTGAATCAGCGGCTGGGTAGCGTTTAACTGCACCTTTCCCTGTAACTTGATGATTTTGCGATCGAGTGCGCTAGAGAAGCTACTTGCGACCACCTGAGCAGTAATTTTGTCAGCTTGGTAGCGTTGAATTTGGGTAAACTGATTGCCAATTACTTGTTTGGCTTTGACTAGCCAGGTAATCTGCTCGGTTTGCAATCTCAGCCGGGGATCTGTCGAAAAGGCAGTGATTTTGCCGGATAGATCGAGCTGTTGTTTACGGCTGAGGTATTTGCCCTGATTAGCGTTAACCTGAAATTTAGGTTGATTTGCCTGCACGCGATCGCGAATTGTGAGTAGATCGGCTTTAGGTTGCCATTCTACCTCTTGACCGATCAAAACTAGCTGATTGCGCGTCTCGGTGGCAACAACATCACCACGCAAAATCACTTTTTCACCAGCTTGTTCTACTTCACCTGTTTTAGCGGTGACATGAAGGATAATTTGACCATCCTGATAGAGATCCCCCTCCAGATTAGTGACCTTTGCCCGTTGCCGATCGGGAGTGTATACTCCACGCTGAGCGCGAACTTTCCACAAAGGCTTACCCTGCTTATCTACTTGGGCAAAGCTGAGATTATTCAGTTCTAGTTTAGCTTCGATCGGTGCTGAAGTCGGTTTAGGTTGAGGGGGATTTGACAGACGGCAACCACCGATCCCCAACAGCGACGCTAACACAATCCCGATCCAATGGTATGATTTCATCCTAATCGCAACTAAATTTATTAGCTCCAATTGTTGACTATGCTAAATCCAGGTATTCAGGAGCTACAACCACAGGGCTAGAATTATTTCGAGGTGTTTTTTGGATCTCTTCTTTGACATTTTCCAGATCAATATATCGATCAGATACATTGATTAGACTATCACTAGTCATCGATCGCAAGCTGACCACTTCTACCCGCACACCGCGATAACTCACAGCATCAACCGCATAAGCAAGATCCCCATCGCCACTGACGAGCACTGCGGTATCATAAGAACCAACTAATGCCATCATATCAACCGCAATTTCCACATCTAAGTTAGCTTTTTTAGATCCATCTGGTAATTGAATCAAATCCTTGGCAATCACGCGATAACCATTTCGCCGCATCCACAGCAAAAATCCCTGCTGTTTTTCATTAGTTCGATCGACCCCAGTATAGAAAAAAGACCGAAGTAATCGCGATCCTCCCGTAAGCCTGGCTAATAGTTTCGTATAGTCGATTTCAATATTCAACTGTAATGCTGCATAAAATAGATTAGACCCATCTACAAAAATTGCGACTCTACCACGATTTTCTAGGACTTGCTGTGCTGAAAATATTGAATTCTCATCATGATTGAAACTATTCATTTTAATTGGGGGTCGTGATAGATTTTAAAAAAGTTTTGAAAAAAGTTGATTTATATATTTGAGCTAATAGCTAGTCGCTAATCTGCCTTCTTGAGCATAGCAGATCGTTGGCGTTGGCGTTGGCACAGCCTGCCGGAGGCACAGCCTCTGCCTGCGCAGAAGCCTACGGTCGGTAATCGGGATTAATTGTTAGTAACTACTGGAAGTTCTAGCTTCACAAAAATTGGTCGTGGTTCACCTAGTGAATGATTAGCAGTTAGCACTCCCCACTCTAAGTGATCAGCCCAATTCGTTGATGCTGTCGTAGCTGCATTTGAACGAGAGATATGATTACCACAAATCAAATTAAAATCAATATCTAAGCCTAATTGCTGATAAATATCGGTACTAATTTTTGGAATGATCGGTGACAGTAGATAAGCAGCCAATCTAGCTGACTCTAGCGCCGCATACAAGACTTGGGCTAGTTCTGGATGTTTGGCTTGCTTAAATAAAGCCCAAGGAGAGAGATCGTCGATGTACTTATTACTTGAGTGAGCCAATGTGATAATTGCATCACAGGCATCTCTAAAGGCTAAATTATCGTAAGCTAAGCTCACTTGCGATCCTAACTTTTGACCGATGATTTTGAGGGGATTATCGGCATCGATATCTGCGGCATTGCAATCTGGTACGCGACCTTGACAATACTTTTTAGCCATGTTCAAGGTGCGGTTGACTAAGTTGCCCAAATTGTTGGCAAGATCGGCATTGACGATTTCAATAAACCGCGTTTCATTAAAATCTCCATCTTGCCCAAATTCGATCCCTTTCAGGAAATAATAACGTAATGATTCGGCACCATATCGATCGACTAAATCAATAGGATCGATCGCATTTCCCTCACTTTTACTAATTTTTTTGCCATCTTTAGTGAAGTAACCATGTGCAAAAACGCGATCGGGGATCGGTAGTCCCGCCGACATCAGCATTGCTGGCCAATAGATCGCATGAAAGCGGAGAATGTCTTTGCCAATTAGATGCAAATTAATCGGCCAGCGTTCTTCTAATGCGTTGTCTAGACTAGGTTCAACCGCTGGATCGAGCAATGCCGTCACATATCCCAACAACGCATCAAACCACACATAAATTGTTTGCTGGGGATCGGCAGGCAGCGGGATGCCCCAATCGACATTAATCCGCGAAATTGAGAAATCTTGTAGCCCTTGCGCCACGAATTTTAGGACTTCATTGCGGCGGCTAGTAGGCAGTATAAAATTAGGACGCTCTGCATACAAAGCCTCTAATTGCTGTTGATATTTGGAAAGTCTGAAAAAATAATTAGTTTCATCGCGCCATTCTACTTGCTTGCTTGGATGCAGTGGGCAATGGTTGTCTGCTAGCAAATCCCGCTCTTCCTTAAACTCCTCACAGGAAACACAATACCAGCCTTGCTGTGTCCCCTGATAGATGTCTCCCTGCGCCCACACCCGTTGAAAAAATTCCTTGACGATGATTTGATGATTTGGTGCTGTCGTTCGGCTAAATCTGTCGTATTGAATGTTGAGCTTAGTCCATAGTGCATCAAACTGCTCGAAGATGCGATCGCAGTGTACCTGTGGTGCTACTCCTGCGGCAATTGCCGTGCGCTCAATTTTTTGACCATGTTCGTCGGTGCCAGTGATCAGCAAGACATCTCGCTGCTGGAGTCTTTGCCACCTAGCGATCGTATCAGCTGCCATCGTAGTGTAGGCATGACCAATATGTGGGATGTCATTAACGTAGTATAGCGGCGTTGTAACGGTAAAAGATTGTTGGTTTCTCACTGGATCATTGTATGTGGTAGCTAAAATGTAGCAAATTCAGTCGCATGAGCATCAGCTGATGGGTAGCCAAGGTGCTCTTGCTTGCTCAATCTAAAATCAAACAAAACGCAATCTCACCAGCCATAGGTATCTTTGAGCCGATCGTGTAGATTGACCTGCTAGTTGATAATTAGAATTGGGCAATCGCCGGCATCCATGATCTCGTAGAATTTTAGGATGATTTTTGACATGGTATCGATCGGCAGTAGCGTCTTTAGCACACTGTTGCTAAGCATGACTCCAGCTAAAACAGGAGTAGCCGCTCTTCGTTGAAGTGTCGCGATCGAGTTGCTCAGACATAGCCCTAGGCTCCATCATAGCCGAGGTTGCCGCCGATTCTACCGAACTTTCGAGCTTTATTAATAATTAGTATTAGTAATTGCTTTCTGCTAGAATGGACTCATCAGGGTAACTAGCTCAATGGTAGAGCATCGGACTCTTAATCCGTTGGTTCCGAGTTCGAGCCTCGGGTCACCCATCCCCTCAAAACCCCGTCTAGCACGGGGTTTTGTTTTGCCTACATTTCCGTCTCTTACTGCAAGTGTGATAAGTGAGTATGCGGGATCGATCGAGACTTTAAGATCATCACCTTTGAACGGACTTTAGTTTTGAGCGATGACGGATTGGTGATCAAGCAGGGCTTAAAGCCTCAACAGTGGCGGGTGTTTCCTTGCGGTGAGGGTTTACAGGTTTTCTTGAAATCGATCGCGCCTGAAGAGATCGATCTCGATCGGTTGGTTTTTACTCCACCCAAGGCGAATTATGTCGATATGCACAATTTCTCTAGCAAGAAGTGGAAGCCGCTTTTACTTGCGGCTGGTGTAGATTATCGGAAGCTATATTCTATTAATCACACTTACATTACTTTCTGTAGGGAAAGCGGATTTATTATCACTAAAGATACCTTGTAAAGAGTTTCCACGATTACTTACTTTTGATGAATACTCGCAAGCAAGAAGTTACTTAGAAAGTTTTATAGATACTCTTAAAGCTTCAGTTAGTAACCCAGACATAGAACAATTAATCCTCGAAGCTCACCCCCTTCACAAAAGTATCGTAAATGGGTCTGAAGCCCGTCCACTGAAAATACCACAATCTTTTTGGTGTCCATTTTGCAAAGACTATCAACTGATGCAGGGACTTAAAAAAAACCCGAAAGCGTGTGCGACATGCGGTAAATTTGTATATAAAAAAAATTGGGAGAACACACATAGACCATCAAAAGGCGATCCGGTGGGCTGGGTAAAGGCTTTTGATGGTATTCCTCAAGAATGCCAAGGTGAAAAATGTTTGCTCTATCTACCAGGGAAGAGACAAGTAAATGTCAGTATAATATGCCGCGAGTGTTTTGTGAAACCATGATACAGCAACAGTTTTAAATTTTGGTCTAATAATCGGGATTTGTCATTTTTACATGGTGGTAGATTTAATTTGTATTGACATAACACTCTCTTGATGAGAGCATAGAAGAATATGCACCTAATCACGATTCGCAATCTACGCCAAGACTCGGTAGTATACCCAGATGTAGAGAAACAGATTAAGGACTGGTACGACGTTGTAAAAGTAGCCGAGTGGCAGAGTTTAATCGAAGTTCAGGTTATCTATCGCGATGCTGAGGCGGTGGGAAACTTCACCGTTTTCAACATCAAGGGTAATAAGTACCGTTTGATAGTATCGATCGACTATGAAGCCCAGCTAATCTACTACAAATATTTTCTAACTCACGCAGAATACAATCGGGATTCTTGGAAAAATGACGATTACTATTGACAAGCAAAAATATCTAGACCTAATGGACAAAGCTGATATCAGCCCCAAGGTGATAGAGACTGAGGAAGAATACGATCGATTTCTAGCTGTGGCTGAGAAGTTAATGCACAAACGACTCGATCGCACGGCAGAGGATACAGCTTTACTAATGTTGGTAGTGAAGCTAATCGAAGATTATGAGTCAATTCATCACAACTTAGATGATTGGGGAAAATCTACACCAACTGAGATGTTACGTCATGTGATGACTGCTAGTGGTACTCGCAATGTAGATTTGATTGGTGTTATTGGTAGTAGTGGTGTCGTATCAGAGGTAGTAAACGGGAAGCGTAGCATTACTCTTGCACAGGCTAAAAGCCTTGGTGCGTTTTTCAAAATATCCCCAGCACTGTTCATCTAATCGAAATAACTCCCAGCCAATTAAGTCTAGGGGGTAGATCGATCACCCTAATCATGCTGGAAAAATGATGATGATCATGACATCAAGTTATTTAAAACAGACGATCTCGAATTTCTGGAGCGGCGACGACAGTGGGCTAATGGATGCCTCCATACCGATAACTGCCAGCCGGATTATTGCGGCTGTGATGCGATGTCGATCGATCCCGATCTCTAAACATGCAAGAGGGGCTGGAACGACTTACTAACATTAGTTTCAGCCCCTTTTGTTTTAACAATTCTTATCTATTTGAAATCATTACCGATCGAGACTAACAGCGGTGAA